>NZ_JBLYNV010000021.1:0-79749 GCF_049310165.1 Endozoicomonas sp. ALE010
AACAGGTTGGCGATATGCTGAGGAATAAAGTGGTCTTTCTCTTCTTTTGATTTGGCTTTGGTTTTCACATGGTACAAAAGCGCGGCCAGGGCCTCTGTGAGGATCGCTGTCTTCTCCAGCTCCAGCTCCAGCCCGTTGTCCACCAGTTTTGCCAAGGCCCACAGCAGATTGGCGATATGCTGAGGAATAAAGTGGTCTTTCTCTTCTTTTGATTCGGCTTTGGTTTTCACATGGGGTAACAGCGCGGCTACCGCCTCGGTTAGCTTTGGTGCCTTCTCTAACGCCAGCCCATTGTCCACCAGTTTCGCCACAGCCCACAGCAGGTTAGTGATACCTTGAGTGTTGAAGTGGTCTTTCTCTTCTTTTGATTCGGCTTTGGTTTTTACATGTGGCAACAGCGCGGCCACAACTTCTTTGAGCTTCGCTGTCATCTCCAGCCCATTGTCCACCAGTTTCGCCACGGCCCACAGCAGGCTGGTTATATGTTGAGGAATAAAGTGCACTTTCTGTTGTTTTGATTCGGCTCTGGTTTTTACATAGGACAAAAGTGCGGCTACGGTCTCTTTGAGCTTCGGTGTCTTCCCCAGATCCAGCCTGTTGTCCACCAGTTTCGCCACGGCCCACATCAGGTTGGCGACTTCCTGTGGATTGAAGTGGTCTCTCTCTTCTTTTGATTCGGCTTTGGTTTTCACCCGGGGCAACAGCGCAGCAACGGCAACTTTGAGCTGCGGTGTTTTCTCAATCTCCAGCCCGTTTTCGACCAGTTTCGCCAAGGCCCACAGCAGATTGGCGATATGTTGAGGAATAAAGTGGTCTTTCGCTTCTTTTGATTCGGCTCTGGTTTTCACATGGGGCAACAGTGCGGCGACGGCCTCTTTGAGCTTCGCTGTCTTCTCCAGCTTCAGTCCGTTGTCCACCAGTTTCGCGAAGGCCCACAGCAGGTTGGCGATATGCTGAGGAATAAAGTGGTCTTTCTCTTCTTTTGATTCGGCTTTGGTTTTCACATCGGGTAACAGCGCGGCTACCGCCTCTTTGAGCTTCGGAGCCTTCTCCAACTCCAGCCCATTGTCCAACAGTTTCGCCATGGCCCAAAGAAGGTTGGCGGTCGCTTGAGTGTCGAAGTGGTCTTTCTCTTCTTTTGATTCGGCTTTGGTTTTCACATGGCGTAACAGCGCGGCCACGGCCTCTTTGAGCTGCGCTGTCTTCTCCAGCTCCAGCCCGTTGTCCACCAGTTTCGCCAGAGTCCACAGCAGGTTGGTGGTAGCTTGAATGTTGAAGTGGTCTTTCTCTGCTTTTGATTCGGCTTTGGTTTTCACATGGGGCAGCAGCGCAGCTAAGGCCTCTTTGAGCTTCGGTGTTTTCTCCAGCTCCAGCCCGTTGTCTACCAATTTCGCCAACGCCCACAGCAGGTTGGAGATATGCTGAGGAATAAAGTGGTCTTTTTCTTCTTTTGATTCGGCTTTGGTTTTCACCCGGGGCAACAGCGCAGCAACAGCCTCTTTGATCCTGGGTGTCTTTTCCAACTCCAGCCCGTTGCCCACCAGTTTCGCCAAGGCCCACAGCAGGTTGGCGGTACCTTGCGCATCAATATCCCTGGTTTCAGGTTTTTGGTTGCACTTAAGTATTACCAGATCAAGCAAATTTGACAGTAGAACAGCTTGAGTTTCCTTAACACACGCATCCATGTATGTATGAGGGGTAAAAACACCCGCCGAAGTAAATGAATGAAACGTTGTCGTCAGGCTTCGCCAGCCCCACAGGGGTGTCGCTTTAAAATTGTGTAACAATGGTATCAGTTGACGTTGTTCACTGTGATTTAAAGATCGTTGTGACGCTAATGTGTATTGTTTAATTAAAGTGGCAAATTGACTGTGTTTTTTCCCATTATAGCGATCACCATAATGAGTAGATATCCTCATCAGTTCATCCATTCTTTCTTGTGTGATGAGAGCATTAAAATCCTGAACCGGTTTTATTGAATGTCTTGGTGGATGGTTAGCAGAGCAGGCGTCAGAAGCACGATAAAATTCATGACGCGCCGGGATATAGGGGAGTGGAGTATTCATCCGCCTCACTGTGCCATACCTGTATCGCCCACTCCCTGAAGCACCGGTATGATCATCCGATTGATTGTAATCATTACCTGATGTTGTGCATGCCCAACTTATACCAGCACCACCTCTGTCCATAATTATATTTCATTAATTCATGGGAAACATAAAATGTAGACTACTCTACGGCATCAACAGGCATTAGTTTTACTGGCTTTTTTTCTCTTCCTTTTTCTCTTTTTTGGTTTATTTATTTGCTCTTCTAAATATTCTTCAGCGGTAAAATAACAGTCATCCGAAAATTGCCCTCCTTCATCAGCAGTAAAATATGCCTCATCTGCCGCCCACTCGCTGCTGTCAGGTGACACAGGACCATGGGCCTCTGGCGAGACAGCTAACTTTGTCTTTATTTGCTCAATAACTCTTGTCATTGAATCCTGCTTCCAAAGCTTGTCCACCGGTATTTCAATAACCTCAAATCCTAATCTTTTCAGCAGAGCGACTTTCAATAAAGTCGAACCATTCCTGGTTTTGAAATCACCACTCACGTAATGAGAAGGTCCCTGAACATCGATCACCGTGTTGTAATCTGGCAGTTGCAGGTCAACCGGAGGTAATGAGTTCAGACTCTGTTCTTCTTTAATCTTCAAAGACGGAAAGCTTGACTGGAGCTGATCGCGTAAGATGGATTGAGATTGGGAAATGATTGTCCGGTAATGGGGGCCCACTGGACACGCCCTCCCAAGCCAACTTGCAGCCATGGCAGTGATGAATGGAAACTCTGAATTGCACGGGGATGGACTTTCCAGGCGAGAAAACAGTTCATCTATGTGCTTTTCAAGGGCGTTTTTATTATCGTCACCGAAGTACAGATAATACCTGGCACTAAATACCATGACTCCCCAGAGAGCCATTGATATATCTTGCTGAGAGAGCTGAGGGTTTTCACTGATTCTGTCGACAAGAGAATCGAACATAGATTTAACCAGGTTCAGCTCAATGGCCTCACCCAGTTTTGCCACGGACCACACCAGTGTGGTGACCTCCTGTGGCTTGAAATGGTTTTTCATTTCTTTTGATTCGGCTTTGGCTTGCACATGGTGCAACAGCACGGCCAAGACTTCTTTGAGCTTCGGTGTCTTCTCCAGCCCCAACCCGTTTTCCAACAGTGTCACCACGGTCCACAGCAGTTTGGCGATATGCTGTGAAATAAAGTGGTCTTTCTCTTCTTTTGACTCGGCTTTGGTTTTCACATCGAGCAGCAGCACGGCCAAGGCCTCTTTGAGCGTTGCTGTCTTCTCCAACCCATTGTCCACCAGTTTCGCCAAGGCCCACAGCAGGTTGGCGACTTCCTGTGGCTTCAAGTGGTCTTTCTCTGCTGTTGATTCGGCTTTGGTTTTCACCTGGGGCAACAGCGCAGCCACGGACTCTTTGAGCTTCGGTGTCTTCTCCAGCTCCAGCCCATTGTCTACCAGTTTCGCCAGGGCCCACAGCAGGTTGGTGACTTCCTGTGGCTTGAAGTGGTCTTTTTCTTCTGTTAATTCGGCTTTGGTTTTCACATGGGGCAACAGCGCGGTTACAGCCTCGTTGAGCTTCGCTGTCTTCTCCAGCCCGTTGTCCACCAGTTTCGCCACGGCCCACAGCAAGTTGGCGAGGTGCTGTGGCTTGAAGTGGTCTTTCTCTTCTTTTGATTCGGCTTGGTTTTTGACCTGGGGAAACAGCGCGGCCATAACCTCTTTGAGCTTCGGTATCTTCTTCAGCTGCAGCCCATTGTCCACCATTTTTGCCAGGGCCCACAGCAGGTTGGCAGTACCTTGAGTGTTGAAGTGATCTTTCCCTTCTTTTGATTCGGCTTTGGTTTTCACATGGGGCAGCAGTGCAGCTACGGCCTCTTTGAGCTTCGGTGTTTTCTCCAGCTCCAGCCCGTTGTCTACCAATTTCGCCACTGCCCACAGCAGGTTGGAGATATACTGAGGGATAAAATGGTCTTTCTCTTCTTTTGATTCGGCTTGGGTTTTCACATGGTACAAAAGCACGGCCACGGCCTCTTTGAGGATCGCGGTCTTCTCCAGCTCCAGCCCGTTATCCACCAGTTTCGCCACGGCCCACACCAGGTTGGCGACTTCCTGTGGCTTGAAGCGGTCTTTCTCTTCTTTTGATTCGGCTTTGGTTTTTACATGGGGCAACAGCGCGGCTATCGCCTCGTTGAGCTTCGGTGTTTTCTCCAGCCCATTGTCCACCATTTTTGCCATGGCCCACAGCAGGTTGGCAGTACCTTGAGTGTTGAAGTGATCTTTCCCTTCTTGTGATTCGGCTTTGGTTTTCACATGGGGCAGCAGCGCAGCTACGGCCTCTTTGAGCTTCGGCGTTTTCTCCAGCTCCAGCCCGTTGTCTACTAATTTCGCCACTGCCCACAGCAGGTTGGAGATATGCTGAGGGATAAAATGGTCTTTCTCTTCTTTTGATTCGGCTTTGGTTTTTACAAGGGGCAACAGCGTGGCGACGGCTTCTTTGAGCTTTGGTGTCGTCTCCAGCTCAAGCCCGTTGCCCACCATTTTTGCCAGGGCCCACAGCAGATTGGCGGTACCTTGGGTATCAATACCCATGGCGTCAGGTTTTTGGTTGCACTTAAGTATTACTGCATCAAGTAACGTTGACAAAAAAGCTGCCTGAGCCTCCTTGCTTCTCTCATTCATGTACTTATGTGGGGTAAAAACACCCGCTGATGTAAATGAATGAACCGTTGTCGTCAGGCTTCGCCAAGGCCATCCGCGTGTCGCTTTAAAAGCATGCAACAATGGTATCAGTTGGCATTGTTCACTGTGATTTAATGGTCTTTTTGACCTTGATGTGTATTGTTTGATTGAACAGGCAAATTGACTGTGTTTTTTCCCATTATAGCGATCACCAAAACGAGCAGATATGCTCACCAGGTCATCCATTTTTGCTTGTGTGATGAGAGCATTAAAATCCTGAACAGGTTTTATTGAATGTCTTGGTGAATGGTTAGCAGAGCAGGCGTCAGAGGCAGGATAAAATTCATGACGATCCGGAATATAGGGAAGTGGAGTATTCGTCCGCCTCACTGTGCCATACCTGTATCGCCCACTCCCTGAAGCACCGGTATGATCATCTGGTTGATTATAATCATTATTGCCTGATGTTGTGCATGTCCAACTTATACCAGCACCGCCTTTGTCCATAATTATAATTTCATTAATTCATTGAAAATATAAAATGTAGACTACTCTACGTCATCATCGGGCAGCAGTTTTTACTGGCTTTTTTCTCTTCCTTTTTCTCTTTTTGGGTTTATTTATTTGCTCTTCTATATATTCTTCAGCGGTAAAATAACAGTCATCCGAAAATTGCCCCCCTTCATCAGCAGTAAAATAGGCCTCATCTACCGCCCAGTCGCTGCTGTCAGGGGTCACAGGACCATGGGCCTCTGGCGAGACGGCTAACTTTGTCTTTATTTGCTCAATAACTCTTGTCATTGAATCCTGCTTCCAAAGCTTGTCCACCGGTATTTCAATAACCTCAAATCCTAATCTTTTCAGCAGAGCGACTTTCAATAAAGTCGAACCATTCCTGGTTTTGAAATCACCACTCACGTAATGACAAGGTCCCTGAACGTCGATCACCGTATTGTAATCTGGCAGTTGCAGGTCAACCGGAGGTAATGAGTTCAGACTCTGCTCTTCTTTAATATTCAAAGACGGAAGGCTTGACTGGAGCTGATCGCGTAAGATGGATTGAGATTGGGAAATGATTGTCCGGTAATGGGGGCCCACTGGACACGCCCTCCCAAGCCAACTTGCAGCCATGGCCGTGATGAATGGAAACTCTGTATTGCACGGGGATGGACTTTCCAGGCGAGAGAACAGTTCATCTATGTGCTTTTCAAGGGCGTTTTTATTATCGTCACCGAAGTACAGATAATACCTGGCACTGAATACCATGACTCCCCATAGAGCCATTGATATATCTTGCTGAGAGAGCTGAGGGTTTTCACTGATGCTGTCGACAAGAGAATCGAACATAGATTTAACCAGGTTCAGCTCAATGGCCTCACCCAGTTTTGCCACTGACCACACCAGTGTGGTGACCTCCTGTGGCTTGAAATGGTTTTTCATTTCTTTTGATTCGGCTTTGGCTTGCACATGGTGCAACAGCGCGGCCAAAACTTCTTTGAGCTTCGGTGTCTTCTTCAGCTCCAACCCGTTTTCCAACAGTGTCACCACGGCCCACAGCAGGTTGGCGATATGCTGTGGAATAAAGTGGTCTTTCTCTTCTTTTGACTCGGCTTTGGTTTTCACATCGAGCAGCAGTGCGGCCACGACCTCTTTGAGCGTTGCTGTCGTCTCCAGCTCCAGCCCATTGTCCACCAGTTTCGCCAAGGCCCACAGCAGGTTGGTGACTTCCTGTGGCTTCAAGTGATCTTTCTCTGCTGTTGATTCGGCTTTGGTTTTCACATGGGGCAACAGCGCGACCACGGACTCTTTGAGCTCCGGTGTCTTCCCCAGATCCAGTCTGTTGTCTACCAGTTTCGCCAGGGCCCACAGCAGGTTGGTGACTTCCTGTGACTTGAAGTGGTCTTTTTCTTCTGTTAATTCGGCTTTGGTTTTCACATGGGGCAACAGCGTGGTCACAACCTCGTCGAGCTTCGCTGTCTTCTCCAGCCCATTGCCCACCAGTTTCGCCACGGCCCACAGCAGATTGGCGATATGCTGAGGAATAAAGTGGTCTTTCTCTTCTGTTGATTCAGCTTTGGTTTTCACCCGGGGCAGCAGCGCGGCCAAGGCCTCTTTGAGCTTCGGTGTCTTCTCCAGTTCCAGCCCGTTGTCCACCAGTTTCGCCACGGCCCACAGCAAGTTGGCGAGGTGCTGTGGCTTGAAGCGGTCTTTCTCTTCTTTTGATTCGGCCTGGTTTTTTACCTGGGAAAACAGCGCGGCCATAATCTCTTTGAGCTTCGGTAGCTTCTTCAGCTTCAGCCCATTGTCCACCAGTTTCGCCAGGGCCCACAGCAGGTTGGTGAGTTCCTGTGGCTTGAAGTGGTCTTTCTCTTCTGTTGATTCGGCTTTGGTTCTCACCCGGGGCAGCAGAGCAACCAAGGCCTCTTTGAGCTTCGGTGTCTTCAACTCCAGCCCGTTGTCCACCCATTTCGCCACGGCCCACAACAGGTTGGCGATATGCTGTGCATTAAAGTGGTCTTTCTCTGCCTTTGATTCGGCTTTGGTTTTTACCTGGGGCAACAGCGTGGTCACGGCCTCTTTGAGCTTCGCTGCATTCTCCAGCGCCAGCCCGTTGTCCACCAGTTTTGCCATGGCCCACAGCAGGTTGACGACTTCCTGTAGCTTGAAGTGGTCTTTCTCTTCTTTTGATTCGGCTTTGGTTGTCACGTGGGGCAAAAGCGCGGCTACAGCACCTTTGAGCTTTGGTGTTTTCTCCAGCCCGTTGTCTACCAATTTCGCCACGGCCCACAGCAGGTTGGAGATGTGCTGAGGGATAAAGTGGTCTTTCTCCTCTTTTGACTCGGCTTTGGTTTTCACCTTGGGCAACAGCGCGGCCACAGCCTCTTTGAGTCTGGGTGTCTTTTCCAGCTCCAGCTCATTCACCAGTTTCGCCATGGCCCACAGCAGGTTGGCGCTACCTTGTGCATCAATATCCCCGGTTTCAGGTTTTTGGTCGGACTTAAGTATTACTGCATCAAGTAAAGTTGACAGTAAATCTGCCTGAGTTTCCTTACTTCCCTTATTCATGTATTTGTCAGGGGTAAAAACACCCGCTGACGTAAATGAATGAAGCGTTGTCGTCAGGCTCCGCCAGGTCCACCCGGCGGTTGCTTTAAAATTGTGCAACAATGGTATCAGTTGGCGTTGTTCACTATGATGCAAAGGTCGTCTTGACGCTAAAGTGTATTGTTTGATTAAAGTGGCAAATTGACTGTGTTTTTTCCCATCATAGCGATCACCGAAACGAGCAGATATGCTCACCAGGTAATCCATTCTTTCTTGTGTGATGAGAGTATTAAAATAATGGACAGGTTTTACTGAATGTCTTGTTGGATGGTTAGCAGAGCAGGCGTCAGAAGCACGATAAAATTCATGACACTTCTGGATATAGGGGAGTGGCGCATTCACCTGTCTGACTGTGCCATGGCAATATCGCCCAGCCGTTGAAAAATCGGTACGATCATCCGGTTGTTTATAATCATTACCTGATGTTGTGCCTTGCCAACTGATACCAGCACCGCCTTTGTCCATCATTATATTTCATTAATTCATGGGAAATATAAAAAGTAGACTACTCTACGGCCTCATCAGGCATTAGTTTTTACTGGCTTTTTTTCTCTTCCTTTTTCTCTTTTTTGGTTTATTTATTTGCTCTTCTAAATATTCTTCAGCGGTAAAATAACAGTCATCCGAAAATTGCCCTCCCTCATCAGCAGTAAAATATGCCTCGTCTGCCGCCCACTCACCGCTGCTAAGTGACACAGAGCCATGAGCTTCTGGGAGAGCGGCTAACTTTTCCTTTATTTGCTCAATAACTATTTTCATTGAATCCTGGTTCCCAAGCTTGTTCACCGGGATTTCAATGACCTCAAATCCTAATTTTTTCAGCAGAGCGACTTTCAATAAAGTCGAACCATTCCTGATTTTGAAATCACCACTAACGTAATGAGAAGGTCCCTGAACGTCGATCACCGTGTTGTAATCTGGCAGTTGCAGGTCAACCGGAGGTAGTGAGTTCAGACTCTTTTCTTCTTCAATCTTCAAAGACGGAAGGCTCAATCGGAGTTGCTCGCAGAAGGTAGATTGAGATTGTGAAATAATTGTCTGGTAATAGGGGACCACCGGACACGGTCGCCCAAGCCAACTGGCGGCCATGGCAATGACGGTTTGAGCCTCTATATTCTTCGGGGATGTATTTCCCAGGCGAGAAAATAGTTCACCTATGTGCTTTTCAAGCGGGTTTTTATTATCTCTACCGAAGTACAGATATAACCTGGCACAGAATACCATGACTCCCCAGAGAGACATCCAAGTATTTTGCAGAGAAAGCTGAGGGGTTTCACTGATTCTGTCGGCAAGAGAACCGAACATAGATTTAACCAGGTTCAGCTCAATGGCCTCACCCAGTTTTGCCATGGCCCACAGCAGGTTGACGGTACCTTGAGTATTGAAGTGGTCTCTCTCTTCTTTTGATTCGGCTGTGGTTTTTACATGGTACAACAGCGCGGCCAGGGTCTCTTTAAGCTTCGCTGTCTTCTCGAGCTCCAGCCCGTTGTCCACCAGTTTCGCCAAGGCCCACAACAGGTTGGCCACTCCCTGTGGCTTGAAGCGGTCTCTCTCTTCTTTCGATTCGGCTTTGGTTTTCACATGGTACAACAGCGTAGCCAGGGCCTCTTTGAGCTTCGCTGTCTTCTCCAGCTCCAGTCCGTTGTCCACCAGTTTTGCCAAGGCCCACAGCAGGTTGGCAATATGCTGAGGAATAAAGCGGTCTTTCTGTTCTTTTGATTCGGCTTTGCTTGTCACATGGGGCAACAACGCGGCTACGACCTGTTTGAGCTTCGGTGTTATCTCCAGCTCCAGTCCATTGTCCACCAGTTTCGCCAAAGCCCACAGCAGGTTGGCGATATGCTGTGCATTAAAGTGGTCTTTCTCTGCCTTTGATTCGGCTTTGGTTTTTACCTGGGGCAACAGCGTGGCCACGGCCTCTTTTAGCTTCGGTATCTTCTTCAGCTCCAGACCATTGTCCACCAGTTTTGCCATGGCCCACAGCAGGTTGGCGATATGCAGAGGAATAAAGCGGTCTTTCTGTTCTTTTGATTCGGCTTTGGTTGTCACATGGGGCAACAGCGCGGCTACGACCTGTTTGAGCTTCGGTGTTTTCTCCAGCTCCAGTCCATTGTCCACCAGTTTCGCCACAGCCCACAGCAGGTTGGTGATATCCTGAGGATTAAAGTGGTCTTTCTCTTCTTGTGATTCGGCTTTGGCTTTCACCCGGGACAGCAGCGCGACGACGGCTTCTTTGAGCTTCTGTGTTTTCTCAGGTTCCAGCCCGTTGTCCAACAGTTTCGCCAAGGCCCACAGCAGGCTGGCAACCTCCTGTGTGTTGAAGTGGTCTTTCTCTTCTTTTGATTCGGCTTTGGTTGTCACGTGGGGCAGCAGCGCGGCCACAGCCTCTTGGAACTGCGCTGCCTTCTCCAGCCCGTTGTCTACCAGTTTCGCCAGAGTCCACAGCAGGTTGGCGGTAGCTTGAGTGTTGAAGTGGTCTTTCTCTTTTTTTGATTCGGTGTTGGCTTTCATCAGGGGCAGCAGCGTGGCTACCGTTCCTTTGAGCGTTGGTGTCTTCTCCAGCCCGTTGTCCACCAATTTTGCCACGGCCCACAGCAGGTTGGAGATATGCTGAGGGATAAAATGGTCTTTCTCTTCTTTTGATTTGGCTTTGGTTTTCACCAGGGGCAACAGCGCGGCCACGACCTCTTTGAGTTTTGGTGTCTTCTTCAGCTCCAGCCCGTTGTCTACTAATTTCGCCACGGCCCACAGCAGGTTGGAGATATGCTGAGGGATAAAATCGTCTTTCTCTTCTTTTGATTCGGCTTTGGTCTTCACCAAGGGCAATAGCGCGGCCACGGTCTCTTTGAGCTTCGGTGTCTTCTCCAGCTCCAGCCCGTTGTTCACCAGTTTCGCCAGGGCCCACAGCAGGTTGGCGGCACCTTGTGCATCAATATCCCTGGTTTCAGGTTTTTGGTTGCACTTACGTATTACTGCATCAAGTAAAGTTGACAATAAAGCTTCCTGAGTTTCCTTACTTCCCTCACTCATGTACTTATGAGGGGTAAAAACACCCGCTGAAGTAAATGAATGAAGCGTTGTCGCCAGACTTCGCCAGGTCCACCCGGAGGTAGCTTTAAAATTGTGCAAAAATGGTATCAGTTGGCGTTGTTCACTATGATGCAAAGGTCGTCTTGATGCTGAAGTGTATTGTTTGATTAAGGTGGCAAATTGACTGTGTTTTTTACCATCATAGCGATCGCTATAACGCGCAGATATGCTCAGCAGGTAATCCATTCTTTCTTGTGTGATGAGAGCATTAAAATCATGAACAGGTTTTATTGAGTGTTTTTTTGCATGGTTAGCAGAAAAGCCGTCAGAAGCACGATACTCATTACGCTTCTGGATACAGGCGAGTGGCGCATTCACCTGTCTGACTGAGCCATGCCAGTATCGCCCACTCTTTGAAGAATCGGTACGATCATCCGGTTGTTTATAATCATTACCTGATGTTGCGCATTGCCAACTGATACCAGCACCGCCTCTGTCCATCATTATATTTCATTAATTCATGGGAAATATAAAAAGTAGACTACTCCAGGAGGCTTTCCGAGAATAGCGCCCGTCGCGAGGACGGGAGAAAATTGAGGATAAAAATTTGGTTTTGTGAGGTGAATAGCGGGGCTATTTGCCGAACAAAAGCGGATTTTTAGACCAATTTGCTGTCGCCGCACGACTGCATGGATGCAGGAGCTAGGGCAACGCAGGAGCAGTTGCCGCGTAGGGCAGTCTATTCTCGGACAGCCTCCCAGAGCCTCATCAGGCCGTAGTTTTTACTGGTTTTTTTCTCTTCCTTTTTCTCTTTTTGGGTTTATTTATTGGCTCTTCCAAATATTCTTCGGCGGTAACATAACCGTCATCGGAAAATGGCTCTCCTTCATCAGCAGTAACGTATGCCTCATCTGCCGCCGCCTCACCACTGGTATGGAACACGCCATGAGCCTGTGGCGGGACTGCTAACTTTATCTTTATTTGCTCAATAACTCGTTTCATTGAATCCTGTTTCCAAAGCTTGTTCACCGGAATTTCAAGGACCTCAAATCCTGATTTTTGCAGCAAGGCGATTTTCAACAAAGTCGAACCATTTCTGGTTTTGAAATCACCACTCACGTAATGAGAAGGTCCCTGAATGTCGATAACCATGTTGTAATCTGGCAGTAGCAGGTCAACCGGAGGTAATGAGTTCAGACTCTTTTCTTCTTCAATCTTCAACGACGGAAGGCTTGATTTGAGTTGATCGAGGAAGGTGGATTGAGATTGTGAAATAATTGTCGGGTATTGGGGGGTGACCGGACACGCTCTTCCAAGCCAGCTTGCGGCCATGGCAATAATGGATTGATCCTCGATACTGCCTGAGGAGGTATTTCCCAGGCGGGAAAATAGTTCACCTACATGCTTTTCAAGTGAGTTTTTATTATTTTTACCGTAGTTAAGATAACATCTGGCACAGAATGCCATGACTCCCCACAGAGACATCCATCTACTTTGCTGAGGGAGCTGGAGGTTTTCGCTGTTTTTGCCGACAAGAAAATCGAACGTTGATTCAACCACCTTCAGCTCAATCACCTCACCCAGTTTTGCCACGGACCACATCATGCTGGCGACTTCCTGTGGCTTGAAGCGCTCATTCTCTTCTTTTGATTCGGCTTTGGTTTGCATCAGGGACAACAGCGCGACTACGGACTCTTTGAGTTCCGATGTCTTCACCAGCTTCAACCCGTTCTCCACCAGTTTCGCCAGGGCCCACAGCAGGTTGGCAATATGCTGATGAGAAAAGTGGTCGGTCTCGTCTAATGATTCGGCTTTGCTGGTCACCTGGGGCAACAGCGCAACCACGGCCTCTTTCAGCTTCGGTGTCTTCTCCGGCACCAGTCCGTTGTCTACCAGTTTCGCCATGGCCCACAGCGAGTTGGCGGTATCTTTTGCGCTGAAGCGGTCTTTCTCTTCTTTTGATTCGGCGTAGGTTTTCACATAGGGCAACAACCAGGTCACGGCCTCTTTAAGCCTGGGTGTCTTCTCCGGTTCCAGTCCGTTGTCTACCAGTTTCGCCATGGACCACAGCAGATTGGCGACTCCCTGTGGCCTGAAGCGGTCTTTCTCTTCTTTTGCTTCAGCTTTGGTTTTCACATGGGGCAACAGCGCGGCCACAGCCTCGTTGAGCTGCGGAGTCTTCTTTAGCTTCAGCCCGTTGTCTACCAGTTTCGCCAGGGCCCACAGCTGGTTGGTGACATGCTGAGGAATAAGGTGGTCTTTCTCTTCTTTTGATTCAGCTTTGGTTTTCATCAGGGGCAACAGCACAGCCACGACCTCTTTGAGTTTCGGTGTTTTCTCCAGCTCCAGCCCGTTGTCTACCAATTTCGCCGCCGCCCATATAAGGTTGGAAATTTGCTGAGGATTGAAGTGGTTCTTCTCTTCTTTTGATTTGGCTTCAACATGAATCAACACTGCGTCCACAGTCTCTTTGAGCTTCGGTGTCCTCTCCAGCTCCAGCCCATTGTCCACCAGTTTCGCCAAAGCCCATTGTAGAGAGGCGACTTCCTGCAGCTTGAATTGGTCTTTCTCTTCTGTTGATTCGATTTTGGTTTTCATCAGGGGCAACAGCGCCGCCACGGCCACTTTGAGCGTCGGCATCTTCTTCAGCTCCAGCCCGTAGTCCACCAGTTTCGCGAAGGCCCATAGCAGGTTGGCGATACCTTGATTGTTAAAGTGGCCTTTCTCTGCTTTTGATTCGGCTTTGGTTTTTACATGAGGCAACAGCGCAGCCACAGCCTCTTTGAGTTTCGGTATCTTCTCCAGCTCCAGTCCATTGTCCACCAGTTTCGCGAAGGCCCACAGCAGGTTGGCGACACCTTGAGTGTTAAAGTGGTCTTTCTCTTCCTTTGATTCGGCTTTGGTTTTCACATGAGGCAACAGCGCGGCCACGGCCCCTTTGAGCGTTGGTGTTTTCTCCAACCCCTTGTCCACCAATTTCGTCACGGCCCATAGCAGGTTGGCAATCTGCTGAGGAATAAAGTGGTATTTCTCTGATCCAGCTTTGGCTATCACATGGGGCAACAGCGCGGCCACCCCCTCTCTGAGCACCAGTGTCTTGTCCAGCTCCAGCCCGTTGTCCACCAGTTTCGCCACAGACCACAGCAGGTTGGCGATATGCTGAGGAATAAAGTGTTCTCTCTCTTCTGGTGCTTTGGCTTTGGCTTTAACATGGATCAACAGTGCAACCACAACCTCTTTGAGCTTCGGTGCTTTCTCCAGCGCCAGGCCGTTGCCCACCAGTTTCGCTACAGACCACAGCAGGTTATTGATACCTTGAACATCAAGATACCTGGCTTCAGGTTTTTGGTTGCACTTGAGTAGTACTTGATCAAGTAAAGTCGACAGTAAAGCCGCTTGAGTTTCCTTAACCCACTCTTCCATGTATTTATGAGAGGTAAAAACACCCGCTGAAGTAAATGAATGAAACGTTGTCGTCAGGCTTCGCCAGGTCCACCCGGTTGTCACTTTAAAATCGTACAACAATGGCATCAGTTGACGTTGTTCACTGTGATGCAAAGGTCGTTTTGACGCTGCAGTGTATTGTTTGATTGAAATGGCAAATTGACTGTGTTTCTTACCATCATAGCGATCACCGTAATGGGTAGATAACCTCAACAGGCAATCCACTTTTTCATGTGTGATAAGAGCCTTAAAATCATCAACAGGTTTTAATGAGTGTCTTCTTGGATGGTTAGCAGAACAGGCGTCAGAAGCAGGATAAAATTCATTATGCTTCTGGGTATAGGGAAGTGACGTATTCACCTGTCTGACTGTGCCATGCCGGTATCGCCCCCCCTTTGAACAATCGGTACGATCATCCGGTTGATTATAATCATTACCTGATGTTGCGCATTGCCAACTGATACCAGCACCGCCTCTGTCCATCATTATATTTCATTAATTCATGGGAAATATAAAAAGTAGACTACTCTACGGCATCATCAGGCAGTAGTTTTTACTGGCTTTTTTCTCTTCCTTTTTCTCTTTTTTGGTTTATCTGTTTGCTCTTCTAAATATTCTACAGCGGTAAAATAACAGCTATCTGAAAATTGCCCTCCTTCATCGGCAGTAACGTATGCCTCATCTGCTGACCCCTCGCCGCTGTTATGTAACACAGAGTCATAAGCCTGCGGCGGGTCGGCTAACTTTATCTTTATTTGCTCAATAACTCTTTTCATTGAACCCTGGTTCCCAAGCTTGTTCACCGGGATTTCAATGACCTCAAATCCTAATTTTTTCAGCAGAGCGATTTTCAACAAAGTCGAACCATTCTTGGTTTTGAAATCACCACCCACGTAATGGGAGGGCCCCTGAACGTCGATCACCATGTTGTAATCTGGCAGTAGCAGGTCAACCGGAGGTAATGAGTTCAGACTCTTTTCTTCTTCAATCTTCAAAGACGGAAGGCTTGATCGGAGTTGATTGCGAAAAGTGGATTGTGATTGTGAAGTGATTGTTCGGTAATGGGGAACCACCGGACACGCTATCCCCAGCCAACTTGTGACCATGGCAATAATGGATTGATCCTCGGTATTGCCTGAGGGTGTATTTCCCGGGCAAGAAAATAGTTCACCTATATGCTTTTCAAGCGAGTTTTTATTATTTTTACCGTAGGTCAGATAAAATCTGGCACAGAATGCCATGACTCCCCACAGAGACATCCGTCTACCTTGATGAGAGAGCGGGGTGTTTTCGCTGATTTTGCCGAGAAGGGAAGCAAACGTTGTGTTAACCACGTTCAGCTCAATAGCCTCACCCAGTTTTGCCACGGCCCATATCATGTTGGCGACTTCCTGTGGCTTGAATTGGTCTTTCTCTTCTTTTGATGTGGCTTTGGTTTGCACATGGGGCAACAGCGCGACCACAGCCTCTTTGAACTTCGATGTCTTCTCCAGCTTCCACCTGTTCTCCACCAGTTTCGCCAGGGTCCACAGGAGGTTGGCGATATGCTGAGGAGTAAAGGGGTCTGTCTCTTCTAATGATTTGGCTTTGGTTGTCACATGGGGCAACAGCGCAACCACGGCCTCTTTCAGCTTTGGTGTCTTCTCCAGCTCCAGTCCGTTGTCTACCAGTTTCGCCACGGCCCACAGCACTTTGACGGTCTCTTGTGTGCTGAAGCGGTCTTTCTCTTCTTTTGATTCGGCGTAGGTTTTCACATAGGGCAACAACCAGACCACGGCCTCTTTAAGTCTGGGTGTCTTCTCCAGTTCCAGTCCGTTGTCCACCAGTTTTGCCAGGGCCCACAGCAGGTTAGCGATATGCTGAGGAATAAAGTGGTCTTTCTCTGCTGTTGATTCGGCTTTGACTTTCACATGGGGCAACAGCACGGCCACAACCTCTTTGAGCTGCGCTGTCTTCTCCAGCCCGTTGTCCACCAGTTTTGCCACGGCCCACAGCAGGTTGGCGGTAGATTGAGTGTTAAAGTGGTCTATCTCTTCTTTTGATTCGGCGTTGGCTTTCACATGGTGCAACAGCGCGGCCAGGGCCTCTTTCAACTTCGCTGTCTTCTCCAGCCCGTTGTCCACCAGTTTGGCCAAGGCCCACAGCAGGTTAGCGATATGTTTAGGAATAAAGTGGTCTTTCTCTTCTTTTGATTCGGCTTTGGCTTTCACATGGCACAACAGCGCGGCCAGGGCCTCTTTGAGCTTCGCTGTCTTCTCCAGCTCCAGCCCGTTGTCAACCAGTTTTGCCACGGCCCACAGCAGGCTGGCGACTGCCTGTGGCTTGAAGTGGTCTTGCTCTTCTTTTGATTCGGCTTTGGTTTTCACATGGGGTAGCAGCGCGGCCACGGCCTCTTTTAGCTGCGCTGTCATCTCCAGCCCGTTGTCCACCAGTTTTGCCAGGGCCCATAGCAGGTTAGCGATATGCTGAGGAATAAAGTGGTCTTTCTCTGCTTTTGATTCGGCTTTGGTTTTCACATGGGGTAGCAGCGCGGCCACGGCCTCTTTTAGCTGCGCTGTCTTCTCCAGCTCCAGCCCGTTGTCTACCAATTTCGCCACCGCCCACAGCAGGTTGGTGATATGCTGAGGAATAAAGTGGTCTTTCTCTGCTTTTGATTCGGCTTTGGTTTTCACATGCGGTAACAGCACGGCCAGTGCCTCTTTTAGCTGCGCTGTCTTCTCCAGCCCGTTGTCTACCAATTTCGCCACCGCCCACAGCAGGTTGGCGATATGCTGAGGAATAAAGTGGTCTTTCTCTTCTTTTGCTTCGGCTTTGGTTTTCACATGGGGTAACAGCGCGGCCACGACCTCTTTGAGCTTGGGTGTCTTCTCCAGCCCCAGCCCGTTGTCCACTAATCTTGCCACGGCCCACAGCAGGTTGGTGATATGCTGAGGAATAAAGTGGTCTTTCTCTTCTTTTGATTCGGCTTTGGTTTTCACATTGGCCAGCAGCGCGGCCACGGCCTCTCTGAACGTCGGTGTCTTCTTCAGACCATTGTCCAACAGTTTCGCCACGGCCCAAAGCAGGTTGGCGACTGCCTGTGGATTGAAGTGGTCTTTCTCTTCTTTTGATTCAGCTTTGCTTTTCACATGGTGCAACAGCGCGGCTACGGCCTCTTTTAGCTGCGCTGTCTTCTCCAGATCCAACCCGTTTTCGACCAGTTTCGCCAGAGCCCACAGCAAGTTGGCGACTTCCTGTGGCTTGAAGTGGTCTTTCTCTTCTTTTGATTCGGCTTTCGTTTTCACATGGAGCAACAGCGCGGCCACAACTTCTTTGAGCTTCGGTGTCTTCTCCAGCTCCAGCCCGTTATCTACCAATTTTGCCACTGCCCACAACTGGTTGGCGATATGCTGAGGAATAAAGTGATATTTTCCCTCTTTTGAGTCGGCTTTGATTTTCACCAGGGGCAACAGCGCGGCCACGGCCTCTTTGATCTTCGGTGTTTTCTCCAGCTCCAGCCCGTTACCAACTATTTTTGCCAGGGCCCACAGCAGGTTGGCGGTACCTTGGGCATCAATATCCCTGGCTTCAGGTTTTTGCTTGCACTTAACTATTACTGCATCAAGTAACGTTGACAATAACGCTGCCTGAGCCTCCTTACTTCTCTCATTCATGTATTTATGAGGGGTAAAGACACCCGCTGACGTAAATGAATGAACTGTTGTCATCAGGCTTCGCCAGAGCCATCCGGGTGTCGCTTTAAAAGCGTGCAACAATGGTATCAGTTGGCATTGTTCACGACGATTTAATGGTCTTTTTGACCTTGATGTGAATTGTTTGATTGAACAGGCAAATTGACTGTGTTTTTTCCCATCATAGCGATCACCATAATGAGTAGATATCCTCACCAGGTCATCCATTTTTGCTTGTGTGATGAGATCATTAAAATCCTGAACAGGTTTTATTGAATGTCCTGGTGGATGGTGAGCAGAACAGGCGTCAGAAGCAGGATAAAATTCATGACGCTCCGGGATATAGGGAAGTGGAGTATTCGTCCGCCTCACTGTGCCATACCGGTATCGTACACTTCCTGAAGCACCTGCATGATCATCCGGTTGATTATAATCATTACCTGATGTTGTACATTTCCAACTTATACCAGCACTGCCTCTGTCCATAATTATATTTCATTAATTCATGGGAAATATAAAATGTAGACTACTCCACGGCATCAACAGGCAGTAGTTTTTACTGGCTTTTTTCTCTTCCTTTTTCTCTTTTTTGGTTTCTTTGTTTGCTCTTCTAAATATTCTTCAGCGGTAAAATAACAGTCATCTGACAATTGCCATCCTTCATCGGCAGTAAAGTATGCCTCACCTGCATCCCACTCGCTGCTGTCAGGTGACACAGGACCATGGGCCTCTGACAGGATGGCTAACTTTGTCTTTATTTGATCAATAACTATTTTCATTGAATCCTGGTTATGAAGCTTATACACCGGGATTTCAATGACTTCGAATCCTAATTTTTTCAGCAGAGCGATTTTCAACAAAGTCGAACCATTCCTGGTTTTGAAATCACCACCCACGTAATGGGAGGGTCCCTGAACGTCGATCACCATGTTGTAATCTGGCAGTAGCAGGTCAACCGGAGGTAATGAGTTCAGACTCTTTTCTTCTTCAATCTTCAAAGACGGAAGGCTTGATCGGAGTTGATCGTGAAAAGTGAATTGTAATTGTGAAGTGTTTGTTCGGTAATGGGGAACCACCGGACACGCTATCCCCAGCCAACTTGTGACCATGGCAATAATGGATGGATCCTCGGTATTGCCAGTGGGTGTTTTTCCCGGGCAAGAAAATAGTTCACCTATATGCTTTTCAAGCGAGTTTTTATTATTTTTACCGTAGGTCAGATAAAATCTGGCACAGAATGCCATGACTCCCCACAGAGACATCCATCTACCTTGATGAGAGAGCGGAGTGTTTTCGCTGATTTTGCCGAGAAGGGAAGCTAACGTTGATTTAACCACATTCAGCTCAATAGCCTCCCCCAGTTTTGCCACGGCCCATATCATGTTGGCGACTTCCTGTGGCTTGAATTGGTCTTTCTCTTCTTTTGATGTGGCTTTGGTTTGCACATGGGGCAACAGCGCGACCACAGCCTCTTTGAACTTCGCTGTCTTCTCCAGCTCCAGCCCGTTCTCCACCAGTTTTGCCAAGGCCCACAGCAGGTTGGCGATATGCTGAGGAATAAAGTGGTCTTTCTCTTCTTTTGATTCGGCTTTGGCTTTCACATGGCACAACAGCGCGGCCAGGGCCTCTTTGAGCTTCGCTGTCTTCTCCAGCTCCAGCCCGTTCTCCACCAGTTTTGCCACGGCCCACAGCAGGATGGTGACTGCCTGTGGCTTCAAGTGGTCTTTCTCTTCTTTTGATTCGGCTTTGGTTTTCACATGGGGTAACAGCGCGGCCACGGCCTCTTTCAGCTGTGCTGTCTTCTCCAGCCCGTTGTCCAACAGTTTTGCCACGGCCCACAGCAGGTTAGCGATATGCTGAGGAATAAAGTGGTCTTGATCTGCTTTTGATTCGGCTTTGGTTTTCACATGGGGTAGCAGCGCGGCGACGACCTCTTTTAGCTGCGCTGTCTTCTCCAGCCCGTTGTCTACCAATTTCGCCACCGCCCACAGCTGGTTGGCGATATGCTGAACAATAAAGTGGTCTTTCTCTTCTTTTGATTCGGCTTTGGTTTTCACATGGGGTAACAACGCGGCCACGACCTCTTTGAGCTTGGGTGTTTTCTCCAGCCCCAGCCCGTTGTCCACTAATTTTGCCACGGCCCACAGCAGGTTGGTGATATGCTGAGGAATAAAGTGGTCTTTCTCTTCTTTTGATTTGGCTTTGGTTTTCACATTGGCCAGCAGCGCGGCCACGGCCTCTCTGAACGTCCGTGTCTTCTTCAGACCATTGTCTACCAATTTCGCCACCGCCCACAGCAGGTTGGCGATATGCTGAGGATTAAAGTGGTCTTTCTCTTCTTTTGATTCAGCTTTAATTTTCACATGGTGCAACAGCGCGGCTACGGCCTCTTTTAGCTGCGCTGTCTTCTCCAGATCCAACCCGTTTTCGACCAGTTTCGCCAGAGCCCAAAGCAGGTTGGTGACTTCCTGTGGCTTGAAGTAGTCTTTCTCTTCTTTTGATTCGGCTTTCGTTTTCACATGGAGTAACAGCGCGGCCACAACTTCTTTGAGCTTCGGTGTCTTCTCCAGCTCCAGCCCGTTATCTACCAATTTTGCCAATGCCCACAGCTGGTTGGCGATATGCAGAGGAATAAAGTGTTCTTTCCCCTCTTTTGATTCGGCTTTGATTTTCACCAGGGGCAACAGCGCAGCTACGACCTCTCTGAGCTTCGGTGTTTTCTCCAGCTCCAGCCCGTTACCAACTATTTTTGCCAGGGCCCACAGCAGGTTGGTGGTACCTTGGGCATCAATATCCCTGGCTTCAGGTTTTTGCTTGCACTTAACTATTACTCCATCAAGTAACGTTGACAATAACGCTGCCTGAGCTTCCTGACTTTTCTCATTCATATATTTATTAGGGGTAAAAACACCCGCTGACGTAAATGAATGAATCGTTGTCATCAGGCTTCGCCAAGTCCACCCGAGTGTCGCTTTAAAATTGTGCAACAAGGGTATCAGTTGACATTGTTCACTGTGATTTAAAGGTCGTTGTGACGCTGATGTGTATTGTTTAATTAACGTGGCAAATTGACTGTGTTTTTTACCATCATAGCGATCACTGTAACGAGCAGATACCCACACCAGCCAATCCATTTTTTCTTGTGTGATGAGAGCATTAAAATCATGATCAGGTTTTATTGAGTGTCCTGGTGGACGGTTAGCAGAGCAGGCATTAGAAGCAGGATGAAGTTCATTACACCTCTGGATATAGGGTAGTGGCGCAATCACCAGTCTGACTGTGCCATGTCTGTATCGCCCACTTTTTGCAGAATTGGTACGATCATCCGGTTTTTTATAATCATTACCTGATGTTGTGCATTGCCAACTGATACCAGCATCGCCTCTGTCCATCATTATATTTCATTAATTCATGGGAAACATAAAATGTAGACTACTCCACGACATCAGCAGGCATTCTTAGGATAGACATTAAGCGTCTACTCCCCTCTTCGGAAAGTTAAAGATGGAACCACGAAGAACACGAAGAACACGAAGAGCACAAAGAAGAGATTTTTTTTTCCTTCGTGCTCTTTGTGTCCTTCGTGGTTCCATTCAAAAGCCATTGAAAATGGAGGGGTAAGCTTAATGTCCACCCTAAGAACAGGCATTAGCCCGGCTTTTTTCTCTTCCTTTTTCTCTTTTTTGGTTTCTTTGTTTGCTCTTCTAAATATTCTTCAGCGGTAAAATAACAGTCATCGGAAAATTGCCATCCTTCATCGGCAGTAAAGTATGCCTCACCTGCATCCCACTCGCTGCTGTCAGGTGACACAGGACCATGGGCCTCTGGCAGGATGGCTAACTTTGTCTTTATTTGTTCAATAACTCTTTGTATTGAATACTGGTTATCAAGCTTGTTCACCGGTATTTCAATAAACTCAAATCCTAATTTTTTATATAGGGCGATTTTCAACAAAGTCGAACCATTCCTGGTTTTGAAATCACCACCCACGTAATGGGAAGGCCCCTGAACGTCGATCACCATGTTGTAATCTGGCAGTAGCAGGTCAACCGGAGGTAATAAACTCAGACTCTTCTCTTCTTCAATCTGCAAAGACGGAAGGCTTGATCGGAGTTGATCGCGAAAGGTGGATTGAGATTGTGAAATGATTGTCTGGTAATAGGGAACCACCGGACACGCTATCCCCAGCCAACTTGTGACCATGGCAATAATGGATTGATCCTCGGTATTGCCTGAGGGTGTATTTCCCAGGAGAGAAAATAGTTCACCTATATGCTTTTCAAGCGAGTTTTTATTATTCTTACCGTAGGTCAGATAACATCTGGCACAGAATGCCATGACTCCCCACAGAGACATCCATCTACCTTGAGAGAGCGGGGTGTTTTCGCTGATTTTGCCGACAAGGGAAGCTAACGTTGATTTAACCACTTTCAGCTCAATAGCCTCACCCAGTTTTGTCACGGCCCATATCATGTTGGCGACTTCCTGTGGCTTGAATTGGTCTTTCTCTTCTTTTGATTCGGCTTTGGTTTGCACATGGGGCAACAGCGCGACCACAGCCTTTTTCAGCTTCGATGTCTTCTCCAGCTTCCACCTGTTCTCCACCAGTTTCGCCAGGGCCCACAGCTGGTTGGCGATATGCTGAGGTGTAAAGGGGTCTGACTCTTCTAATGATTCGGCTTTGGTTGTCACATGGGGCAACAGCGCAACCACGGCCTCTTTCAGCTTCGGTATCTTCTCCAGCTCCAGCCCGTTGTCCACCAGTTTCGCCAAGGCCCACAGCAGGTTGGCGATATGCTGAGGAGTAAAGGGGTCTGTCTCTTCTAATGATTCGGCTTTGGTTGTCACATGGGGCAACAGCGCAACCACGGCCTCTTTCAGCTTCGGTGTCTTCTCCAGCTCCAGTCCGTTGTCTACCAGTTTCGCCACGGCCCACAGCAAGTTGGCGGTCTCTTGTGTGCTGAAGCGGTCTTTCTCTTCTTTTGATTCGGCATAGGTTTTCACATAGGGCAACAACCAGGCCACGGCCTCTTTAAGCCTGGGTGTCTTCTCCAGTTCCAGTCCGTTGTCTACCAGTTTCGCCACAGCCCACAACAGGTTGGCGACTTCCTGTGGCTTGAAGTGGTCTTTCTCTTCTTTTGATTCAGCTTTGACTTTCACATGGGGCAACAGCACGGCCACAACCTCTTTGAGCTGCGCTGTCTTCTCCAGCTCCAGCCCGTTGTCCACCAGTTTTGCCACGGCCCACAGCAGGTTGACGGTAGCTTGAGTGTTAAAGTGGTCTCTCTCTTGTTTTGATTCGGCTTTGGCTTTCACATGGTGCAACAGCGCCCCCAGGGCCTCTTTGAGCTTCGCTGTCTGCTCCAGCCCGTTGTCCACCAGTTTTGCCACGGCCCACAGCAGGTTAGCGATATTCTGAGGAATAAAGTGGTCTTTCTCTTCTTTTGATTCGGCTTTGGCTTTCACATGGCGCAACAGCGCGGCCAGGGCCTCTTTTAGCTGCGCTGTCTTCTCCAGCTCCAGCCCGTTCTCCACCAGTTTTGCCACGGCCCAAAGCAGGTTGGCGGTAGCTTGAGTGTTGAAGTGGCCTTTCTCTTCTTTTGCTTCGGCTTTGGCTTTCACATGGTGCAACAGCGCAGCCAGGGCCTCTTTGAGCTTCGCTGTCTTCTCCAGCTCCAGCCCGTTCTCCACCAGTTTCGCCAGGGCCCACATCAGGTTGGCGGTAGCTTGAGTGTTGAAGTGGTTTTTCTCTGCTTTTGATACGGCTTTGGTTTTCACATGGGGCAACAGCGCGGCCACAGCCTCTTTGAGCTTCGGAGTGCTCTCCAGCTCCAGCCCCTTCTCCACCAGTTTCGCCAGGGCCCACAGCTGGTTGGCGATCTGCTGAGGAGTAAAGTGGTCTTTCTCTTGTTTTGATTCAGCCTTGGTTTTCACATGGGGCAACAGTGCAGCCACAACCTCTTTGAGCTTTGGTATCTTCTCCAGCTCCAGTCCGTAGTCCACCAGTTTCGCGAAGGCCCACAGCTGGTTGGCGATACCTTGAGTGTTAAAGTGCTCTTTCTCTTCTTTTGATTCTGCTGTGGTTTTCACATGAGGCAACAACGCGGCCACGGTCCCTTTGAGCTTTGGAGTCTTCTCCACCCCCTTGTCCACCAATTTCGCCAGGGCCCACAGCAGGATGCTGATATGCTGAGGAATAAAGTGGTCTCTCTCTTCTTTTGATTTAGCTTTGGCTTTCACATGGGGCAACAGCGCGGCCACGACCTCTCTGAGCATCGTTGCCTTGTCCGGCTCCAGCCCGTTGTCCACCAGTTTCGCCACCGACCACAGCAGGATGCTGATATGCTGAGGAATAAAGTGTTCGCTCTCTTCTGGTGATTTGGCTTTGGCTTTAACATGGATCAACAGTGCGGCAACAGCCTCTTTGAGCTTCGGTGTTTTCTCCAGCTCCAGCCCGTTGTCCACCAGTTTCGCCACGGACCACAGCAGGTTATTGATACCGTGTACATCAAGATCCCTGGCTTCAAGTGTTTGGTTGCAATTAAGTATTATTTGATCAAGTAAAGTGGACAGTAAAGCCGCTTGAGTTTTCTTAACCCTCTCTTCCGTGTATTTATGAGAGGTAAAAACACCCGCTGAAGTAAATGAATGAAACGTCGTCGTCAGACTTCGCCAGGTCCACCCGGGTGTCGCTTTAAAATCGTGCAACAAAGGTATCAGTTGGCGTTGTTCACTATGATTCAAAAGTCGTTTTGACGCTGAAGTGTATTGTTTGATTGAACAGGCAAATTGACTGTGTTTTTTACCATCATAGTGATCACCATAATGAGTAGATATCTTCATCATGTAATCTATTTTTTCTGGTGTGATGAGAGCTTTGAAAGCATGAACAGGTTTTATTGAATGTCTTGGTGGATGGTCAGCAGAGCAGACGTCAGAAGCAGCATAAAATCCGTTACTCTCCCGGATATAGGCGAGCGGCGCATCCAACTGTCTGACTGTGCCATGCCAGTATCGCCCACTTTTTGAAGAATCGGTACGATCATCCGGTTTTTTATAATCATTACCTGATGTTGCGCATTGCCAACTGACACCAGCACCGCTTCTGTCCATAATTATATTTCATTAATTCATGGGAAATATAAAAAGTAGACTACTCTATGGCATCGTCAGTCAGCCGTTTTCACTGACTTTTTTCTCCTCCTGTTTCTCTTTTTTGTTTTTTTGGTTGGCTCTTCTACATATTCTTCGGCGGTAAAATAACAGTCATCGGAAAATTCCCCTCCTTCATCGGCAGTAACGTATGCCTCATCTTCTGAACCCTCGCCGCTGTTCTGTAACAAAGAGCCATAAGCCTCTGGCAGGACGGCTAACTTTGTCTTTATTTGCTCAATAACTCTTTTCATTGAATCCTGGTTCACAAGCCTGGTCACCGGGATTTCAATGACCTCAAATCCTGATTTTTTCAGCAGAGCGATTTTCAACAAAGTCGAACCATTCCTGGTTTTGAAATCACCACTCACGTAATGGAAAGGTCCCTGAATGTCGATCACCATATTGTAATCTGCCAGTAGCAGATCGACCGGAGGTAATGAGTTCAGACTCTTTTCTTCTTCAATCTTCAAAGACGGAAAGCTCGATTGCAAGTGATCGCGGAAGGTTGATTGAGATTGTGAAGTGTTTGTCGTGTAATAAGGGATAACTGGACAAGCTCTCCCAAGCCAACATGCAGCCATGGCAATGATGGATTGATCCTCTATACTGCCCGGGGATGTATTTTCCAGGCGAGAAAATAGTTCGCCTATGTGCTTTTCAAGGGAGTGTTTATCATTACTTCCTGATTCCAGATAAAACCTGGCGCAAAATACCATGACTCCCCAAAGAGACATCAATATATCTTGTTGAGAGAATTGAGCGTTTTCACCGATTCTGTCGACAAGAGAATCTAACGTAGATTTAATCAGGTTCAGCTCAATGGCCTCACCCAGTTTCGCGAGGGCCCATAGCAAGTTGGCGATACCTTGAGTGCTGAAGCGGTCTTTCTCTTCTTTTGATTCGGCTTTGGTTTTCACATGGGGCAACAGCGCGGCCACGGCCTCTTTGAGCTTCGGTGTCGTCCCCAGCTCCAGCCCGTTGTCCACCAGTATCACCACGGCCCACAGCAGGCTGATGATACCTTGAGACTTGAAGCGGTCTTTCTCTTCTTTTGATTCGGCTTTGGTTTTCACATGGGGCAACAGCGCGGCCACGGCCTCTTTGAGCTTCGTTGTTTTCTCCAGCCCCAGCCCGTTGTCCACCAGTTTCGCCAGCGCCCACAGCAGGTTGGCGACTGCCTGTGGCTTGAAGTGATCTTTCTCTTCTTTTGATTCGGCTTTGGTTTTTACATGGGGCAATAGCGCATCCACGGCCTCTTTGGGCTTCGGTGTTTTCTCCAGCCCGTTGTCCACCAGTTTCACCAGGGCCCACAGCAGGTTGGCGATATGCTGAGTAATAAAGTGCTCTTTCTCTTCTTTTGATTCGGCTTTGATTTTCACATGGGGTAATAGCGCGGCCACGGCCTCTTTGAGCTTCGGTGTTTTCTCCAGCTCCAACCCGTTATCCACCAGTTTCGCCAAGGCCCACAGCAAGTTGGCAATACCTTGAGTTTTAAAGCGGTCTTTCTCTTCTTTTGCTTCGGCTTTGGTTGCCACATGGGGCAACAGCGCGTTCACAGCCTCTTTGAGCTTCGCTCTCTTCTCCAGCGCCAGCCCATTGTCCACCAGTTTTGCCATGGCCCACAGCAGGTTGGCGATATGCTTAGGAATAAAGTGGTCTTTCTTTGATTCTGCTTTGGTTTTCACCTGGAGCAACAGCGCGGCCACAGCCTCTTTGAGCTTCTTTCTCTTCTCCAGCTCGAGCCCGTTTTCCACCAGTTTCGCTATTGCCCACAGCAGGTTGGTGACTGCCTGTGGCGTGAAGTGGTCCTTCTCTTCTTTTGATTCGGCTTTGGTTTTCACATAGGGCAACAGCGCACACACGGCCTCTTTGAGCTTCGTTGTCTTCTCCAGCTCCAGTCCGTTGTCCACCAGTTTTGCCATGGCCCACAGGAGATTGGCGACTTCCTGTGGCTTGTAGTGGTCTTTCTCTTTTTTGGATTCGGCTTTGGTTTTCACATGGGGCAACAGCGCGGCCACGGCCTCTTTGAGCTTCGGCGTCTTCTCCAGCTTCAGCCCGTTGTCCACCAGTTTCGCCAGGGCCCACAGCAGATTAGCGGTACCTTGAGTGTTAAAGTGCTCTTTCTCTTGTTTTGATTCGGCTTTGGTTTTCACCTGGAGTAACAGCGCAGCCACGGCCTCTTTCAGCTTCGGTGTCTTCTCCAGCGCCAGACCATTGCCCACCAGTTTCGCCAGGGCCCACAGCAGGTTAGCGGTACCTTGAGTGTTGAAGCAGTCTTTCTCTTCTTTTAATTCGGCTTTGGTTTTCACCAGGGGCAACAGCGCAACCACGGCCTCTTTCAGCTTCGCTGTCTTCTCCAGCGCCAGCCCATTGTTCACCAGTTTCGCTACGGCCCACAGCAGGTTGACGGTACCCTGTGCATTAATACTCCTGACATCAGGTTTTTGGTTGCACTTATGTATTACAGGATCAAGTAAAGCTGACAGTAGAGCAGCCTGGGTTTCCTTAACCCACTCATCCATGTATTTATGAGGGGTAAAAACACCCGCTGAAGTAAATGAATGAAACGTTGTCGCCAGGTTTCGCCAGGTCCACCCGGGTGTCGCTTTAAAATCGTGCAACAACGGTATCAGTTGGCGTTGTTCACTATGATGCAAGGGTCGTTTTGACGATAAAGTGTAGTGTTTGATTGAAAGGGCAAATTGACAGTGTTTATTACCATCATAGTGATCACCATAATGAGTAGATATCTTCATCATGTAATCTATTTTTTCTGGTGTGATGAGAGCTTTGAAACCATGAACAGGTTTTATTGAATGTCTTGGTGGATGGTCAGCAGAGCAGGCGTCAGAAGCAGCATAAAATTCATTACTCTCCCGGACATAGGCGAGCGGCGCGTCCAACTGTCTGACTGTACCATGCCAGCATCGCCCACTTTTTGAACAATCGGTACGATCATCCGGCTGTTTATAATCATTACCTGATGTTGTGCATTGCCAACTGACACCAGCACTGCTTCTGTCCATAATTATATTTCATGAATTCATGGGAAATATAAAAAGTAGACTACTCGATGGCATCATCAGTCAGCCGTTTTCACTGACTTTTTTCTCCTCCTGTTCCTCTTTTTTGTTTTTTCTGTTGGCTCTTCTACATATTCTTCGGCGGTAAAATAACAGTCATCGGAAAATTCCCCTCCTTCATCGGCAGTAACGTATGCTTCATCTTCTGCCCCCTCGTCGCTGTTCTGTAACAAAGAGCCATAAGCCTTTGGCGGGACGGCTAACTTTGTCTTTATTTGCTCAATCACGCTTTGCATTGAATCCTGGTCATCCAGCTTTCTCACCGGGATTTCAATAACCTCAAACCCTAATTTTTGCAGCAGGGCGATTTTCAACAAAGTCGGGCCATTCCTGGTTTTGAAATCACCACTCACGTAATGGGAAGGTCCCTGAATGTCGATCACCATGTTGTACTCTGACAGTAGCAGATCGACCGGAGGTAATGAGTTCAGACTCTTTTCTTCTTCAATCTTCAAAGACGGAAAGCTCGATTGGAGGTGATCGCGGAAGGTGGATTGAGATTGTGAAGTGTTTGTCGTGTAATAAGGGATGACCGGACACGCTCTCCCAAGCCAACATGCAGCCATGGCAATGATGGATTGATCCTCTATACTACCTGGGGATGTATTTTCCAGGCGAGAAAATAGTTCGCCTATGTGCTTTTCAAGGGAGTGTTTATCATTATTACCTGAGTCCAGGTAAAACCTGGCGCAGAATACCATAACGCCCCAGAGAGACATCAATATATCTTGTTGAGAGAATTGAGGGTTTTCACCGATTCTGTCGACAAGAGAATCTAACGTAGATTTAATCAGGTTCAGCTCAATGGCCTCACCCAGTTTCGCCAGGGCCCATAGCAAGTTGGCGGTACCTTGAGTGCTGAAGTGGTCTTTCTCTTCTTTTGATTCGGCTTTGGTTTTCACATGGGGCAACAGCGCAGCCACGGCCTCTTTGAGCTTCGTTGTTTTCTCCAGCTCCAGTCCGTTGTCCACCAGTTTTGCCAAGGCCCACAGCAGGTTGGTGATATGCTGAGGAATAAAGCGGTCTTTCTGTTCTTTTGATTCGGCTTTGCTTGTCACATGGGGCAACAGCGCAGCTACGACCTGTTTGAGCTTCGGTGTTTTCTCCAGCTCCAGTCCATTGTCCACCAGTTTCGCCAAAGCCCACAGCAGGTTGGCGATATGCTGTGCATTAAAGTGGTCTTTCTCTGCCTTTGATTCGGCTTTGGTTTTTACCTGGGGCAACAGCGTGGCCACGGCCTCTTTTAGCTTCGGTATCTTCTTCAGCTCCAGACCATTGTCCACCAGTTTTGCCATGGCCCACAGCAGCTTGGCGATATGCTGAGGAATAAAGTGATCTTTCTTTGATTCTGCTTTGGTTTTCACCAGGAGCAACAGCGCGGCCACAGCCTCTTTGAGCTTCGCTGTCTTCTCCAGCGCCAGCCCATTGTCCACCAGTTTTGCCATGGCCCACAACAGGTTGGCGATATGCAGAGGAATAAAGTGGTCTTTCTTTGATTCTGCTTTGGTTTTCATCTGGAGCAACAGCGCGGCCACAGCCTCTTTGAGCTTCGTTGTCTTCTCCAGCTCGAGCCCGTTTTCCACCAGTTTCGCTATTGCCCACAGCAGGTTGGTGACTGCCTGAGGCGTGAAGTGGTCCTTCTCTTCTTTTGATTCGGCTTTGGTTTTCACATAGGGCAACAGCACACACACAGCCTCTTTGAGCTTCGCTGTCTTCTCCAGCTCCAGTCCGCTGTCCACCAGTTTCGCCAGGGCCCAAAGCAGGTTGGTAACTGCCTGTGGCTGGAATTGGTCTTTCTCTTCTTTGGATTCGGCTTTGGCTTTCACATGGGACAACAGCACGTCCAAGGCTTCTTTGAGCTTCGGTGTCGTCTCCAGCTCCAGCCCGTTGTCCACCAGTTTTGCCAGAGACCAGAGCAGGTTGGTGGTCGTTTGAGTGTTAAAGTGGCCCTTCTCTTCTTTTGATTCGGCTTTGGTTTTCACATGGGGCAACAGCGCGGCCACGGCCTCTTTGAGCTTCGTTGTCTTCTCCAGCTCCAACCCGTTGTCCACCAGTTTCGCCAGGGCCCACAGCAGGTTGTTGATAGCTTGAGTGTTCAGGTGGTCCTTCTCCTCTTTTGATGCGGCTTTGGTTTTCACACAGGGCAACAGCGCACACACGGCCTCTTTGAGCTTCGTTGTCTTCTCCAGCTCCAGTCCGTTGTCCACCAGTTTTGCCATGGCCCACAGGAGATTGGCGACTTCCTGTGGCTTGAAGTGGTCTTTCTCTTGTTTTGATTCGGCTTTGGTTTTCACATGGCGTAACAGCGCGGCCACGGCTTCTTTGAGCTTCGCCATCTCCAGCTGCAGCCCATTGTCCACCAGTTTCGCCAAGCCCCACAGCAGGTTAGAGGTACCTTGAGTGTTGAAGCGGTCTTTCTCTTCTTTTGATTCAGTTTTGGTTTTCACCTGGGGTAACAGCGCAGCCACGGCTTCTTTCAGCTTCGGTGTCTTCTCCAGCGCCAACCCATTGTCCACCAGTTTCGCCATGGCCCACACCAGGTTAGAAATACCTTGAGTGTTGAAGCGGTCTTTCTCTTCTTTTGATTCGGCTTTGGTTTTCACATGGGGCAACAGCGCAACCACGGCCTCTTTCAGCTTCGCTGTCTTCTCCAGCGCCAGCCCATTGTTCACCAGTTTCGCTACGGCCCACAGCAGGTTGACGGTACCCTGTGCATAAATGCCCCTGGCTTCAGGTTTTTGGTTGCACTTATGTATTACAGGATCAAGTAAAGCTGACAGTAGAGCAGCCTGGATTTCCTTAACCCACTCATCCATGTATTTATGAGGGGTAAAAACACCCGCTGAAGTAAATGAATGAAACGTTGTCGCCAGGTTTCGCCAGGTCCACCCGGGTGTCGCTTTAAAATCGTGCAACAATGGTATCAGTTGGCGTTGTTCACTATGATTCAAAGATCGTTTTGACACTGAAGTGTATTGTTTGATGGAAAGAGCAAATTGACAGTGTTTTTTACCATCATATTGATCACCATAATCAGTAGATATCTTCATCATGTAATCGATTTTTTCTGGTGTGATGAGAGCTTTGAAACCATGAACAGGTTTTATTGAATGTCTTGGTGGATGGTCAGCAGAGCAGGCGTCAGAAGCAGCATAAAATTCATTACTCTCCCGGATATAGGCGAGTGGCGCATCCAACTGTCTGACTGTACCATGCCGGAATCGCCCACTTTTTGAACAATCGGTACGATCATCCGGCTGTTTATAATCATTACCTGATGTTGTGCATTGCCAACTGACACCAGCACCGCCTCTGTCCATAATTATATTTCATTAATTCATGGAAAATATAAAAAGTAGACTACTCGATGGCATCATCAGTCAGCCGTTTTCACTGACTTTTTTCTCCTCCTGTTTCTTTTTTTTGTTTTTTCTGTTGGCTCTTCTAAATATTCTTCGGCGGTAAAATAACAGTCATCGGAAAATTCCCCTCCTTCATCGACAGTAACGTATGCCTCATCTTCTGCCCCCTCGCCGCTGTTATTTAACAAAGAACCATAAGCCTTTGGCGGGACGGCTAACTTTGTCTTTATTTGCTCAATAACTATTTTTATTGAATCCTGGTTCACAAGACTGGTCACCGGGATTTCAATGACCTCAAATCCTGATTTTTGCAGCAGGGCGATTTTCAGCAAAGTCGACCCATTCCTGGTTTTGAAATCACCACCCACGTAATGGGAAGGTCCCTGAACGTCGATCACCATGTTGTACTCTGGCAGTAGCAGGTCAACCGGAGGTAATGAGTTCAGACTCTTTTCTTCTTCAATCTTCAACGAAGGAAGACTGGATTGGAGTTGATCGCAGAGGGTGGACTGAGGTTGTGAAATGAATGTCTGGTAATCGGGAACCACCGGACACGATCTCCCAAGCCAACTTGCTGCCATGGCAATGATGGATTGATCCTCATTGCCCGGGGAGGTAATTTCCAGGCGAGAAAATAGTTCGCCTATGTGCTTTTCAAGGGAGTGTTTATCATTACTGCCTGATTCCAGATAAAACCTGGCACAGAATACCATGACTCCCCAGAGAGACATCAATATACTTTGCTGAGAGAGCTGAGGTGTTTTACTGATTCTGTCAACAAGAACATCGAACGTAGATTTAATCAGGTTCAGCTCAATGGCCTCACCCAGTTTCGCCAGGGCCCAGAGCAGGATGGCGGTACCTTGAGGGTTGAAGTGGTCTTTCTCTTCTTTTGATTCGGCTTTGGTTTTCACATGGTACAACAGCGCGGCCAGGGCCTCTTTGAGCTTCGGTGTTTTCTCCAGCTCCAGCCCGTTGTCCACCAGTATCACCACGGACCACAGCAGATTGACGGTACCTTGAGACTTGAAGCGGTCTTTCTCTTCTTTTGATTCGGCTTTGGTTTTCACCTGGGGCAACAGCGCGGCCACGGCCTCTTTGAGCTTCGGTGTCTTCTCCAGCTCGAGCCCGTTGTCCACCAGTTTCGCCATTGCCCACAGCAGGTTGGCCACTGCCTGCAGGTTGAAGTGGTCTTTCTCTTCTTTTGATTCGGCTTTGATTTTCACATGGGGCAACAGTACGGCCACGGTCTCTTTGAGCATTACTGTCTTCCCCAGCGCCAGGCCGTTATCCACCAGTTTCGCCACGGCCCACAGCAAGTTGGCAATACCTTGAGTTTTGAAGTGGTCTTTCTCTTCTTTTGATTCGGCCCTGGTTGCCACCTGGGGCAACAACGCGTTCACGGCCTCTTTGAGCTTCGCTGTCTTCTCCAGCCCATTGTCTACCAGTTTTGCCACGGCCCACAGCAGGATGGCGATATGCTGAGGAATAAAGTGGTCTTTCTTTGCTTCTGCATTGATTTTCACCTGGAGCAACAGCGCGACCACAACCTCTTTGAGCTTCGTTGTCTTCTCCAGCTCCAGACCGTTGTCCACCAGTTTCGCCACGGCCCACAGCAGGTTGGCGACTGCCTGTGGCCTGAAGTGGTCTTTCTCTTCTTTTGATTCGGTTTTGGTTTTCACAAGGTGTACTAGCGCAGCCACGGCCTCTTTGAGCTTCGCTGTATTCTCCAGCTCCAGTCCGTTGTCCACCAGTTTTGCCAAGGCCCACAGTAGATTGGAGACTTCCTGTAGATTGAAGTGGTCTTTCTCTTTTTTGGATTCGGCTTTGGTTTTCACAAGGTGTACTAGCGCAGCCACGGCCTCTTTGAGATTCGTTGTCTTCTCCAGTGCCAGACCGTTGTCCACCAGTTTCGCCAGGGCCCACAGCAGGTTGGCGATCTGCTGAGGAATAGAGTGGTCTTTCTCTTGTTTTGATTCAGCTTTGGTTTTCACATGGGGCAACAGCGCAGCCACGGCCTCTTTGAGCTTCGGCGTCTTCTCCAGCTTCAGCCCGTTGTCCACCAGTTTCGCCAGGGCCCACAGCAGATTAGCGGTATCTTGATTGTTAACGCGGTCTTTCTCTGCTTTTGATTCGGCTTTGGCTTTCACCTGGGGTAACAGCGCAGCCACGGCCTCTTTCAGCTTCGGTGTCTTCTCCAGCGCCAGCCCATTGTCCACCAGTTTCGCCAAGGCCCACAGCAGGTTAGTGGTACCTTGAGTGTTGAAGCAGTCTTTCTCTTCTTTTACTTCGGCTTTGGTTTTCACATGGGGCAACAGCGCAACCACGGCCTCTTTCAGCTTCGCTGTCTTCTCTAGCGCCAGCCCGTTGTCCACCAGTTTTGCTACGGCCCACAGCAGGTTGACGGTACCCTGTGCATTAATACCTCTGGCGTCAGGTTTTTGGTTGCACTTAAGTATTACTGGATCAAGTAAAGTTGACAGTAAATCAGCTTGAGCTTCCTTAACCCACTCATCCATGTATTGATGAGGGGTAAAAACACCCGCTGAAGTAAATGAATGAAACGTTGTCGCCAGGCTTCGCCAAGTCCACCCGGGTGTCGTTTTAAAATCGTGCAACAAGGGTATCAGTCGGCGTTGTTCACTGTGATTTAAAGATCGTTGTGACGCTGATGCGTATTGTTTAATTAAAGTGGCAAATTGACTGTGTTTTTTACCATCATAGCGATCACTATAACGAGCAGATACCCCCACCAGCCAATCCATTTTTTCTTGGGTGATGAGAGCATTAAAACCATGATCAGGTTTTATTGAGTGTCCTGGTGAATGGTTAGCAGAGCAGGCATCAGAAGCAGGATGAAGTTCATTACGCTTCTGGATATAGGGCAGTGGTGCATTCACCTGCCTGACTGTGCCATGCCTGTATCGCCCATTTTTTGCAAAATCGGTACGATCATCCGGTTTTTTATATTCATTACCTGATGTTGTGCATTGCCAACTGACACCAGCACCGCCTCTGTCCATAATTATATTTCATCAATTCATGGAAAATATAAAAAGTAGACTAGTCTATGGCATCATCAGTCAGTAGTTTTTACTGACTTTGTTCTCCTCCTGCTTCTCTTTTTTGTGATTTCATTTGGTTAACTGCTTAAATCTTCTTCAGTGGAAAAATAACAGTCATCGGAAAATTGCCCTTCTTCATCGGCAGTAACATATACGTCTTCTGCCGTCTTCTCGCTGTTCAGTAACACAGGGCCATCGTCCTCTCGCAGGATGGCTAACTTTGTCTTTATTTGCTCAATAACGCTTTGCATTGAATCCTGGTCATCCAGCTTTGTCACCGGGATTTCAATAACCTCAAACCCTAATTTTTGCAGCAGGGCGATTTTCAACAAAGTCGGGCCATTCCTGGTTTTGAAATCACCACCCACGTAATGGGAAGGCCCCTGAATGTCGATAACTATGTTGTAATCTGGCAGTAGCAGGTCAACAGGAGGTAATGAGTTCAGACTCGTCTCTTCTTCAATCTTCAAAGACGGAAGGCTTAATCGGAGTTGATCGCGAAAAATGGATTGTGATTGTGAAATGGTTGACCGGTAATAGGGAACCACCACCGGGCAGGCTCTCCCAAGCCAGCTTGCGGCCATGGCCATGATGAATGGAGCCTCTGTATTGCACGGGGGTGGAATTTCCAGGCGAGACAACAGTTCATCTATACGCTTTTCAAGAGCATTTTTACTATCGCTACCGAAGTGCAGATAAAATCTGGCACAGAATACCAGGACTCCCCAGAGAGACATCGGTATATCTCGCTGAGAGAGCTGAGGGTTTTCAGTGATTCTATCGACAAGAGAATTGATCACAGATTGGACCAGATTCAGCTCAATGGCCTCACCCATTTTCGCAAGGGCCCACAGTAGATTGGCAACTTCCTTTGGCTTTAAGTGGTCTTTGTCTTCTTTTGCTTCGGCTTTGGTTTGCACATGGGGCAACAGCGCGATCACGGGCTCTTTAAGCTTCGATATTTTCCCCAGTGTCAACCCCTTCTCCACCAGTTTCACCAGGGCCCACAGCAGGTTGGCGATATTCTGAGGAGAAAATTGGTTTTTCTCTTCTATTGATCCGGCTTTGGTTGTCACATGAAGCAACAGCGCGGCCACGACCTCTTTGAGCTTCGGTGTCCTCTCCAGCTCCAATCCGTTGTGCACCAGTTTCGCCACGGCCCAAAGCAGGTTAACGATATCCTGAGTACTGAAGCAGTCTTTCTTTTCTTTTGATTCGGCTTTGGTTTTCACTTGGGGCAACAACCTGGCCACAACCTCTTTAAGTGTGGGTGTGCGCTCCAGCTCCAGTCCGTTGTCCACCAGTTTCGCCAGGGCCCAAAGCAGGTTGGAGACTTCCAGCGGCTGGAATTGGCTTTTCTCTTCTTTTAATTCGGCTTTGGTTTTCAGGTGGTACAACAGCGCGGCCAGGGCTTCTTTGATCTTCGGTGTCTTCTCCAGTTCCAGCCCGTTGTCCACCAGTTTCGCCATGGCCCACAGCAGGTTGGTGATCTGCTGAGGAATAAAGTGGTCTTTTTCTTCTTTTGATTTGGCTTTGGTTTTCACATGGTACAACAGCGCGGCCAGGGCTGCTTTGACCTTCGGTGTCTTCTCCAGCTCCAGCCCGTTGTCCACCAGTTTCGCCAGGGCCCACAGCAGATTGGCGATATGCTGAGGAATAAAGCGGTCTTTCTCTTCTTTGGATTCGGCTTTGGTTGCCACATGGGGCAACAGCACAGCCACCACCTCTTTGAGCTCCGGTGTTTTCTCCAGCCCATTGTCCACCAGTTTCGCCAAGGCCCACATCATGTTGGAGATATGCTGGGAAATAAAGTATTCCTTCTCTTCGTTTGATTTGGCTTTGGCCTTAATATGCAGCAAAAGTGCGGCAACAGCCTCTTTGAGCTTCGGTGTCTTCTCCAGCGCCAGCCCATGGTCCACCAGTTTCGCCACGGCCCAATATAGATTGGCAACTTCCTGTGGCGTGAAGTGGTCTTTCTCTTCTTTTGATTCGGCTTTGGCTTTCACATGGGACAACAGCACGGCCACAACCTCTTTCAGCTTCGGTGTGTTCTCCAGCTTCAGTCCGTGGTCCACCAGTTTCGCCAAGGCCCACAGCAGGTTGGTGGCAGTTTGAGTGTTAAAGTGGTCTTTCTCCTCTTTTGATTCGGCTGTGGTTTTTACATGGGGCAACAGCGCGACCACGGCCTCTTTGAGCTTCAGTGTCTTTTGCAGTCCGTTGTCCACCAGTTTTGCCACGGCCCACAGCAGGTTGGTGATATGCTGAGGAATAAAGTGGTCTCTCTCTTCTTTTAATCTGGCGTTGGTTGTCACATTGTACAAAATTACCGCCACGGCCTCTTTGAGCAACGGTGTCTTCTCCAGCTCCAGCCCGTTGTCCACCAGTTTCGCCACGGCCCACATCAGGTTGGCGTTACCTTGAGTGTTGAAGTGGTCTTTCTTCTCTTTTGATTCCGCTCTGGTTTTCACCTGGTGCAACAACGTGGCCACAGCCTCCTGGAGCTTCGGTGTCTTCTTCAGTTCCAGCCCGTTGTCCACCAGTTTTGCCACAGACCACAGCAGGCTGGCGATGCGCTTGGGAATAAAGTGGTCGTTCTCTTCTTTTGATTCGGCTTTGATTTTCGCATAGGGCAACAGCGCGGCCACGGCCTCTTTCAGCTTCGGTGTTTTCTTCAGTACCAGCCCATTGTCCACCAGTTTCGCCAGGGCCCACATCAGGTTGACGGCACCCAGTGCATCAATATCCCTGGTTTCCTGGTTGCACTTAAGTATTACCAGATCAAGCAAATTTGACAGTAGAGCAGCTTGAGTTTCCTTAACCCACGCATCCATGTATTTATGAGGGGTAAAAACACCCGCCGAAGTAAATGAATGAAACGTTGTCGTCAGGCTTCGCCAGCTCCACCGGGGTGTCGCTTTAAAATCGTGTAACAGTGGTATCAGTTGACGTTGTTCACTGTGATTTAAAGGTCGTTGTGACGCTAATGTGTATTGTTTAATTAAAGTGGTAAATTGACTGTGTTTTTTCCCATCGTAGCGATTACCGTAATGGGCAGATACCTTTGCCAGCCAATCCATTTTTTCTTGAGTAACGAGAGTATTAAAATCATCAACAGGTTTTACTGAATATCTTGGCGGATAGTCAGCAGAGCAGGCACCAGAAGCACGATAAAATTCATTACGCCCCGGGATATAGGGGGGTGGCGTATTCGCCTGCCTGGCTGTGCGATGTCGATATCGCCTGTTCCTTGAAGAATCGCCATGACCCTCCGATTGTTTATAATCATTACCTGATGTCGTGTATTTCCAACTTATACCAGCACCGCCTCTATCCATATTTATATTTCATTAATTCATGGAAAATATAAAAGTAGACTACTGGCTTGTTTTTAGCCCATCTTGCTTAAATGTCCATCAACTCCTGTGTAATTGCCGCTTGAGTAAATGGGTTTTCACCGGCTTTTTTCTCTTCCTTTTTCGTTTTGGTTTACCTGTTTTCTCTTCTAAATACTCTTCGGCAGTAAAATAACAGTCATCTGAAAACTGCCCTCCATCATCGGCAGTAAAATATGCCTCGTCTGCCGCCCACTCGCCGCTGTTAAGTGACACAGAGCCATGAGCCTCTGGCAGGACGGCTAGCTTTGCCTTGATTTGCTCAATAACTGTTTTCATTGAATCCTGGTTATCAAGCTTGTTCACCGGGATTTCAATGACCTCATATCCTGCTTTTTGCAGCAGGGCGATTTTCAGCAACGTCGAGCCATTCCTGGTTTTGAAATCACCACTCACGTAATGAGAAGGCCCCTGAACGTCAATAACCGTGTTGTAATCTGGCAACAGCAGGTCAACCGGAGGTAATGAGTTCAGACTCTTTTCTTCTTCTATCGTCAAAGACGGAAGGCTTGATTGGAGTTGCTCGAAGAAAGCGGATTGTGATTCGGAAATGACTGTCCGGTAATGGGGGTCCACCGGACATGCTCTGCCAAGCCAACTTGCGGCCATGGCAATAACGGTTTGAACCTCTGTATTGTCCGGGGATGTATTTCCCAGGCGAGAAAATAGTTCACCTATGTGCTTTTCCAGCGGATTTTTATCACTGCTACCTGAGTCCAGATAAACCCTGGCACAAAATACCATAACTCCCCAGAGAAACATCGATATATCTTGCTGAGAGAGTTGAGGGTGTTTACTGATTCTGTCGACAAGAGAATCGAACGTCGATTTCATCAGGTTCGGCTCAATGGCCTCACCCAGTTTCGCCAGGGCCCACAGCAGATTGACGGTACCTTGAGTATTGAAGAGGCCTCTCTCTTCTTTTGATTCAGCTTTGGTTGTCACATAGGGCAGCAGCGCGACGACGGCTTCTTTGAGCTTTGCTGTTTCCTCAAGTTCTAGCCCGTTGTCCACCAATTTCGCCATGGCCCACAGCAGATTGGCAATATGCTGAGGAATAAAGTGGTCTTTCTCTTCTCCTGATTCAGCTTTGGTTTTAACATGGGGCAACAGTGCGGCCACGGCCTCTTTGAGCTTCGGTGTCTTCTCCAGCTCCAGCCCGTTGTCCAACAGTTTCGCCACGGCCCACAGTAGATTAGTGACGTCCTGTGGTTTGAATGGGTCTTTCTCTTTTTTTGATTCGGCTTTGGTTTGCACGTGGGGCAACAGCGCAGCCACGGCCTCTTTCAACTCCGGCATCTTCTCCAGCTTCAGCCCATTGTCTACCAGCTTCGCTACCGCCCACAGCAAATTGGTGACTTCCTGCAGCTTGAAGTGGTCTACTTTTGATCCGACTTTGGTTTTCACATGGGGCAACAGTGCCGCCACAACCTCTTTGATCTTCGGTGTCTTCGCAAGCTTCAGCCCGTTGTCCACCAGCTTCGCTACCGCCCACAGCAGGTTGGTAATACCTTGAGTGTTGAAGTGGTCTTTCTCTTCTTTTGATTCGGCGTTGGTTTTCACATAGGGTAACAGCGCTGACACGGCCTCTTTCAGCTTCGGTGTTTTCGCCAGCTCCAGACCGTTGTCCACCAGTTTCGCCACAGCCCACAGCAGGTTGACCATATGCTGAGGGATAAAATGGTCTTTCTCTTCTTTTGATTCGGCCCTGGTTTTCACATGGGGCAATAGCGCGGTCAAGGCCTCTTTGAGTTTTGCTGTCGTCTCCAGCTCCAGCCCGTTATCCACAAGTTTCGCCAGGGCCCACAACAGGTTAGCGATACCTTGAATATTGAAGTGGTCTTTCTCTTCTTTTGATTCGGCGTTGGTTTTCACATGGGGCAACAGCGCAGCCACGGCCTTTTTGAGCTTCGGCGTCTTCTCCAGCTTCAGACCATTGTCCACCAGTTTCGCCATGGCCCACAGTAGATTGGCGACTTCCTGTGGCTTGAAGTGGTCTTTCTCTTTTTTTGATTCGGCTTTGGTTTTCACATGGGGCAACAGCGCGGCCACGGCCTCTCTGGGCTCCGCTGTCTTCTTCAGTTCCAGCCCGTTGTCCACCAGTTTTGCCAGGGCCCACAGCAGATTGGCGATATGCTGAGGCATAAAGTGGTCTTTCTCTTCTGTTGATTCAGCTTTGTTTTTCACCAGGGGCAACAGCGCGGCCACGGCCTCTTTCAGCTTCGGCACCTTCTCCAGCACCAGCCCATTGTCCACCAGTTTTGCCGAGGCCCACAGCAGGTTGGCGATACCTTGTACATCAATATCACTGGCTTCAGTTTTTTGGTTGCACTTAAGGATTAATGCATCAAGTAACGTTGACAGTAAAGCGGCTTGAGTTTCCCCATACCCGTATTTATGAGGGGTAAAAACACCCGCGGACGTAAATGAATGCAGCGTTGTTGTCAGACTTCGCCAGGACCACCCGGGTGTCACTTTAAAATCGTGCAACAATGGTATCAGTTGGCGTTGTTCATTATGATTTAATGGTCGTTTTGCCCCTGATGTGTACCGTTTGATTGAACAGGCAAATTGACCATGATTTCTACCATCATAGAGGTCACCATAACGAGCAGATATCCCCGCCAGCCAATCCATTTTTTCTGGTGTGATGAGAGTATTAAAACCATGAACAGGTTTTACTGAGTGTCCTGGTAGATGATTAGCAGAGCAGGCGTCAGAAGCAGGATGACCTTCACTGCGTTTCTGGATATAGGACAGTGGCACATTCACCTTTCTGACTGTGCCATGCCTGTATTGCCCACTCCCTGAAGCAGTGGCCTGAACGTCTTTTTTTTTGTAATCATTACCTGATGTTGTGTTTTTCCAACTTATACCAGAACCACTTCTGTCCATAATTATATTTCATTAATTCATGGAAAATATAAAAAATAGACTACTCTACGACATTAGCAGGCAGCAGTTTTTACTGACCTTTTTCTCTTCCTTTTTCTCTTTTTGGGCTTTTTGGTTTGCTCTTCTAAATATTCTTCAGCGGTAAAATAACAGTCATCTGACAATTGCCCTCCATCATCGGCAGTAAAATATTCCTCGTCTGCCGTCCATTCGCCGCTGTTAAGTGGCACAGAGCCATGAGCTTCTGGCAGGATGGCTAACTTTGCCTTTACTTGCTCAATAACTATGTTCATTGACTCTTGGTTATCAATCTTGTTCACCGGGATTTCAATAACCTCAAATCCTAATTTTTGCAGCAGGGCGATTTTCAACAAAGTCGAACCATTCCTGGTTTTGAAATCACCACTCACGTAATGAGAAGGTCCCTGAACGGCAATAACCGTGTTGTAATCTGGCAGCAGCAGGTCAACCGGAGGTAATGAGTTCAGACTCTTTTCTTCTTCTATCGTCAAAGACGGAAGACTTGATTGGAGTTGATCGCAGAAAGCGGATTGTGCTTCGGAAATGACTGTCCGGTAATGGGGGACCACCGGGCATGCTCTGCCAAGCCAACTTGCGGCCATGGCAATAACGGTTTGAACCTCTGTATTGTTCGGGGATGTATTTCCCAGGCGAGAAAATAGTTCACCTATGTGCTTTTCAAGCGGGTTTTTATTATTCCTGCCTGAGTCCAGATAAACTCTGGCGCAGAATACCATGACTCCCCAGAGAGACATCGATATATTTTGCTCAGAGAGTTGAGGGTTTTTACTGATTCGGCCAACAAGAAAATCGAACGTAGATTTAATCAGGTCCGGCTCAATGGCCTCACCCAGTTTCGCCAGGGTCCACAGCAGATTGATGGTACCTTGAGTATTGAATTGACTTCTCTCTTCTTTTGCTTCGGCTTTGGTTTTCACATGGTACAACAGCGTGGCCAGGGCCTCTTTGAGCTTTGCTGTCTTCTCCAGCTCGAGCCCGTTGCCCACCAGTTTCGTCACGGCCCACAGCAGGTTGGCGACTTCCTGTGGCTTGAAGTGGTCTTTCTCTTCTTTTGATTCGGCTTTGGTTGTCACATAGGGCAGCAGCGCGACGACGGTTTCTTTGAGCTTTGGTGTTTTCTCAAGTTCCAGCCCGTTGTCCACCAGTTTCGCCACGGCCCACAGCAGGTTGGCGATATGCTGAGGAATAAAGTGGCCTTTCTCTTCTTTTGATTCGGCTTTGCTTTTCACATGAGGCAGCAGAGTGGTCACAGTCTCTTTGAGCTTCGGTGTCTTCTCCAGCTCCAGCCCGTTGTCCACCAATTTCGCCACGGCCCACAGCAGGTTCACGATAGCTTGAGCGTTCAAGCGGCCTTTCTCTTCTTTTGATTCGGCTTTGCTTTTCACATGGGGCAACAGTGCGGCCACGGCCTCTTTCAGCTTCGGTGTCTTCTCCAGCTCCAGCCCGTTATCAACGAGTTTCGCTACCGCCCACAGCACGTTGGCGACTCCCTGTGGCTTGAAGCCGTCTTTCTCTTCTTTTGCTTCGGCTTTGCTTTTCACATAGGGCAACAGCGCGGCCACGGCCTCTTTCAGCGTCGGTGTCTCCTCCAGCTCCAGCCCGTTGTCAACGAGTTTCGCTACCGCCCACAGCAGGTTGGCGACTCCCTGTGGCTTGAAGTGGTCTTTCTCTTCTTTTGATTCGGCTTTGGTTTTCACATAGGGCAACAGCGCGGCCAGAGCCTCTTTGAGCTGCGCTGTCTTATTCAACTCCAACCCGTAATCCACCAGTTTCGCCAAGGCCCACAGCAGGTTGGCGATACCCTGAGTGTTGAATTGGCCTTTCTCTTCTTTTGATTCGGCTTTGGTTTTAACATGGGGTAACACCGCAACCACGGCTTCTTTCAGCTTCGGTGTTTTCTCAAGCTCCAGACCATTGTCCACCAGTTTCGTCACCGCCCACAGTAGATTGGTGAATTCCTGTGGATTGAAGAGGTCTTTCTCTTGTTTTGATTTGGCTTTGGTTATCACTTGGTACAACAGCGCGGCCACAGCCTCTTTGAGCTTCGGTGTTTTCTCCAGTTTCAGCCCGTTGTCCACCAGTTTCGCCAAGGCCCACAGCAGGTTGGCGGTACCCTGAGTGTTGAAGTGCTCCTTCTTTGAATCGGCTTTGGTTGTCACATGAGGCAACAGCGCGACCACGGTCTCTTTGAGCTTCGGTGTTTGCTCCAGATTCAGCCCGTTGCCCACCAGCTTCGCCAAAGCCCACAACAGGATGGCGATATGCTGAGGAATAAAGTGATCTTTTTCTTCTTTTGATTCGGCTTTGGTTTGCACATGTGGCAACAGCGCGACCACGGCTTTTTCGAGCTTCGCTGTCTTGTGCAGATCCAGCCCATTGTCCACCAGTTTTACCAAGGCCCACAGCAGGTTGGCGGCACCTTGTGCATCAATATCCCTGGTTTCAGGTTTTTGGTTGCACTTATGTATTACTGCATCAAGTAAACTTGACAGTAAAGCGGCTTGAGTTTCCCTATCCCCCTTATTCATGTATTTATGAGGGGTCAAAACACCCGCTGAAGTAAATGAATGAAACGTTGTTGTCAGGCTTCGCCAGGTCCACCCGGGTATCACTTTAAAATCGTGCAACAATGGTATCAGTTGGCGTTGTTCACTATGATTTAATGGTCGTTTTCCCCCTGATGTGTACTGTTTGATTGAACAGGCAAATTGACCATGATTTCTACCATCATATAGGTCACCATAACGAGCAGATATCTCCGCCAGCCAATCCATTTTTTCTGGTGTGATGAGGGCATTAAAACCGTGAACAGGTTTTATTGAATGCCCTGGTGGATGGTTAGCAGAACAGGCGTCAGAAGCAGGATGACATTCATTATGCTTCTGGGTATAGCGAAGTGACGCATTCACCTGCCTGACTGTGCCATATCTGTATTGCCCGCTCCCTGAAGCACCGGCATTATCATCTGGTCGTTTATAATCATTACCTGATGTTGTGTATTTCCAACTTATACCAGAACTACCTCTGTCCATAATTACATTTCATTAATTCATGGAAAATATAAAAATAGACTATTCTACGGCATCAGCAGGCAGCAGTTTTTACTGGCCTGTTTCTCTTCCTTTTTCTTTTTTTGGGCTTTTTGGTTTGCTCTTCTAAATATTCCTCGGCGGTAAAATAACAGTCATCTGAAAATTGCCCTCCATCATCGGCAGTAAAATATGCCTCATCTGCCACCCACTCGCCGCTGTTAAGTGACACAGAGCCATGAGCCTTTGGCAGGACGGCATACTTTGCCTTGATTTGCTCAATAACTATGTTCATTGAATCCTGGTTATCAAGCTTTTTCACCGGGATTTCAATAACCTCAAATCCTAATTTTTCAGCAGGGCGATTTTCAGCAACGTCGAGCCATTCCTGGTTTTGAAATCACCACTCACGTAATGAGAAGGTCCCTGAACATCAATAACCGTGTTGTAATCTGACAGCAGCAGGTCAACCGGAGGTAATGAGTTCAGACTCTTTTCTTCTTCTATCGTCAAAGACGGAAGGCTTGATTGGAGTTGATCACAGAAAGCGGATTGTGGTTCGGAAATGACTGTCCGGTAATAGGGGACCACCGGACATGCTCTGCCAAGCCAGCTTGCGGCCATGGCAATGACGGTTTGAACCTCTATATTGTCCGGGGATGTATTTCCCAGGCGAGAAAATAGTTCACCTATGTGCTTTTCCAGCGGGTTTTTATTATTCCTGCCTGAGTCCAGATAAACTCTGGCGCAGAATGCCATGACTCCCCAGAGAGACATCGATATATATTGCTGAGAGAGTTGAGGGTTTTTACTGATTCGGTCAACAAGAAAACCGAACGTAGAGTTAATCAGGTTCGGCTCAATGGCCTCACCCAGTTTCCCCAGGGTCCAAAGCAGACTGACGGTACCTTGAGTATTGAAGAGACTTCCTTCTTCTTTTGCTTCGGCTTTGGTTTTCACATGGTACAACAGCGTGGCCAGGGCCTCTTTGAGCTTTTCTGTCTTCTCCAGCTCAAGCCCGTTGTCCACCAGTTTCGCCAGGGCCCACAGCAGGTTGGCGACACCTTGTACATCAATATCCCAGGCTTCAGGTTTTTGGTTGCACGTATTTATTACTGCATCAAGTAAATTTGTCAGTAAAGCGGCTTGAGTTTCCCTATCCCCCTTATTCATATATTTATGAGGGATCAAAACACCCGCTGAAGTAAATGAATGAAGTGTTGTTGTCAGGCTTCGCCAGGTCCACCCGGGTGTCACTTTAAAATCGTGCAACAATGGTATCAGTTGGCGCTGTTCACTATGATTTAATGGTCGTTTTCCCCCGGATGTGTACCGTTTGATTGAACAGGCAAATTGACTGTGTGTTTTACCATCATAGTGATCACCATAATGAGCAGATATCCCCGCCAGCCAATCCATTTTTTCTGGTGTGATGAGAGTATTAAAACCATGAACAGGTTTTACTGAATATCCTGGTGGATGGTTAGCAGAGCAGGCGTCAGAAGCAGGATGACCTTCATTACGTTTCTGGATATAGGACAGTGGCACATTCACCTTTCTGACTGTGCCATGCCTGTATTGCCCACTCCCTGAAGCAGTGGCCTGAACGTCTGTTTTTTTGTAATCATTACCTGATGTTGTGTTTTTCCAACTTATACCAGAACCACCTCTGTCCATAATTATATTTCATTAATTCATGGAAAATATAAAAAGTAGACTATTCCAGGGCATCAGCAGGCAGCAGTTTTTACTGGCCTTTTTCTCTTCCTTTTTCTTTTTTTGGGCTTTTTGGTTTGCTCTTCTAAATATTCTTCGGCGGTAAAATAACAGTCATCTGAAAATTGCCCTCCATCATCGGCAGTAAAATATGCCTCATCTGCCACCCACTCGCCGCTATTACGTGACACAGAGCCATGGGCCTCTGGCGGGACGGCTAACTTTGCCTTGATTTGCTCAATAACTGTTTTCATTGAATCCTGGTTATCAATCTTGTTCACCGGGATTTCAATGACCTCAAATCCTAATTTTTGCAGCAGGGCGATTTTCAGCAACGTCGAGCCATTCCTGGTTTTGAAATCACCACTCACGTAATGAAAAGGTCCCTGAACGTCGATAACCACTTTGTAATCTGGCAGCAGCAGGTCAACCGGAGGTAATGAGTTCAGACTCTTTTCTTCTTCAATCTTCAACAACGGAAGGCTTGATTGGAGTTGATCGCGGAAAGTGGATTGCAATTCTGAAATGACTGTCTGGTAATGGGGTACCACCGGACACTCTCTGTCAAGCCAGCTTGCGGCCATGGCCATGACGGATTGAACCTGTATATTGCCCGGGGGTGTATTGACCAGGCAGGAAAATAGTTCACCTATGTGCTTTTCAAGCGAGTGTTTATCATTGCTGCCTGAGTCCAGATAAAACCTGGCACAAAATACCATGACTCCCCAGAGCGACATCGATATATTTTGCTGAGAGAGTTGACGGATTTTACTGATTCTGTCGACAAGAAAATCGAACATAGATTGAACCAGGTTCAGCTCAATGGCCTCACCCAGTTTCGCCATGGCCCACAGCAGGTTGATGGTACCTTGAGTGTTGAAGTCGTTTCTCTCTTCTTTTGATTCCGCTTTGGTTTTCACATGATACAACAGCACAGACACCACCTCTTTAAGATTCGCTGTCTTCTCCAGCACCAGCCCGTCGTCCAACAGTGTTGCCAAGGCCCACAGCAGGTTGATGCTGCCTTGATTGTTGAAGTGGTCTTTCTCTTTTTTTGATTCAGCTTTGGTTTTCACATGGGGCAACAGTGCGGCCAAGACCTCATTGAGCTTCGGTGTGTTCCTCAGCCCGTTGTCCACCAGTTTCGCCAGCGCCCACAGCAGGTTGGCGACTGCCTGTGACTTGAAGTGGTCTTTCTCTTCTTTTGATTCGGCTTTGATTTTCACCTGAGGCAGCAGTGCAACCAGGGCCTCTTTGAGCTTCGCTGTCTTCTTCAGCTCCAGTCCGTTGTCCACCAATTTCGCCATGGCCCACAGCAGGTTGGAGATATGTTGAGACATAAAGCGGTCTTTCTCTTTTTTTGATTCGGCTTTGATTTTCACATGGGCTAATAGCGCGGCCACGGCCTCTCTGAGTTTCGCTGTCTTCTTCAGCTCCAGCCCGTTGTCCACCAGTTTCGCCACGGCCCACAGCAGATTGACGATATGCTGAGGAATAAAGTGGTCTTTCTCTTCTTTTGATTCAGCTTTTTTTTTCACCTTGGGCAGCAGCGCGGCCACGGCCTCTTTGAGCTTTGGTGTCTTCTCCAGTTCCAGCCCGTTGTCTATCAGTTTCGCCAGGGCCCACAGCAGGTTGGAGATATGCTGAGCAATAAAGTGTTCCTTCTCTTCTTTTGCCTGGGCTTTGGCTTTCAAATGGGGCAACAATGCGGCCACAGCCTCTTTGACCTTCGGTGTCTTCTCCAGCTCCAGCCCATTGTCCACCAGTTTCGCCACGGCCCAATATAGATTGGCGACTTCCTGTATCTTGAAGTGGTCGTTCTCTTCTTTTGCTTCGGCGTTGGTTTTCACTTGGGGCAGCAGCGCAGCCAAGGCCTCTTTGAGCTTCGGTGTCTTCTCCAACTCCAGCCCGTTGTCCACCAATTTCGCCACGGCCCACAGCAGGTTGGCGATATGCTGGGCATTAAAGTGGTCTTTCTCTGCTTTTGATTCGGCTTTGGTTTTTACCTGGAGTAACAGCGCGGCCACGGCCTCTTTGAGCTGCGTTGTCTTCTTTAGCTCCAGTCCGTTGTCCACCAATTTCGCCATGGCCCACAGCAGGTTCGCGACTTCCTGTGGCTTGAAATGGTCTTTCTCTGCTTTTGATTCGGCTTTGGTTTTTACCTGGGGCAACAGCGCGGCCACCGCCTCTTTGAGCTTCGGTGTCTTCTCCAGCTCCAGCCCATTGCTCACCAGTTTCGCCAGGGCCCACAGCAGGTTGGCGGCACCTTGTGCATCAATATCCCTGGTTTCAGGTTTTTGGTTGCACTTAAGTATTACTGCATCAAGTAAATTTGACAGTAAAGCTGCTTGAGTTTCTCTATCCCCCTTATTCATGTATTTATGAGGGGTCAAAACACCCGCTGAAGAAAATGAATGAAGCGTTGTTGTCAGGCTTCGCCAGGTCCACCCGGGTGTCACTTTAAAATCGTGCAACAATGGTATCAGTTGGTGTTGTTCACTTTGATTTAATAATCGTTTTGCCCCTGATGTGTATTGTTTGATTGAACAGGCAAATTGACTGTGTGTTTTACCATCATAGTGATCACCATAACGAGCAGATATCCTCACCAGCCAATCCATTTTTTCTGGTGTGATGAGAGCATTAAAACCATGAACAGGTTTTATTGAATGTCCTGATGGATGGTTAGCAGAGCAGGCGTCAGAAGCAGGATGACATTCATTATGCTTCCGGAGATAGGGGCGTGGTACATTCACCTGCCTGACTTTGGCATACCTGTATTGCCCACTTCCTGAAGCACCGGCATGATCATCCGGTCGTTTATAATCATTACCTGATGTTGTGTATTTCCAACTTATACCAGCACCACCTCTGTCCATAATTATATTTCATTAATTCATTGAAAATATAAAAAATAGACTATTCCAGGGCATCAGCAGGCAGCAGTTTTTACTCGCTTTTTTCTCTTCCTTTTTCTTTTTTTGGGCTTTTTGGTTTGCTCTTCTAAATATTCTTCGGCGGTAAAATAACAGTCATCTGAAAATTGCCCTCCATCATCGGCAGTAAAATATGCCTCGTCTGCCACCCACTCGCCGCTGTTAAGAGACACAGAGCCGTGAGCCTTTGGCAGGACGGCTAACTTTGCCTTTATTTGCTCAATAACTGTTTTGATTGAATCCTGGTTATCAATCTTGTTCACCGGGATTTCAATGACCTCAAATCCCAATTTCTGCAGCAGGGCGATTTTCAGCAACGTCGAGCCATTCCTGGTTGTGAAATCACCACTCACGTAATGAACTGGTCCCTGAACGTCGATAACCACTTTGTAATCTGGCAGCAGCAGGTCAACCGGAGGTAATGTGTTCAGACTCTTTTCTTCTTCTATCGTCAGAGACGGAAGGCTTGATTGGAGTTGATCGCAGAAAGCGGATTGTGATTCGGAAATGACTGTCCGGTAATGGGGGACCACCGGACATGGTCTGCCAAGCCAACTTGCGGCCATGGCAATAACGGTTTGAACCTCTATATTGTCCGGGGATGTATTTCCCAGGCGAGAAAATAGTTCACCAATGTGCTTTTCAAGCGGGTTTTTATTATTCCTGCCTGAGTCCAGATAAACTCTGGCACAGAATACCATGACTCCCCAGAGAGACATCGATAGATATTGCTGAGAAAGTTGCGTGTTTTTACTGATTCGGTCAACAAGAAAATCAAACGTAGATTTAATCAGGCTCGGCTCAATGGCCTCACCCAGTTTCGCCAGGGCCCACAGCAGATTGATGGTACCTTGAGTATTGAAGTGACTTCTCTCTTCTTTTGATTCAGCTTTGGTTTTCACATTGTACAACAGCGTGACCAGAGCCTCTTTGAGCTTTGCTGTCTTCTCCAGCTCGAGCCCGCTGCCCACCAGTTTCGCCAAGGCCCACAGCAGGTTGGCGACTTCCTGTGGCTTGAAGTGGTCTTTCTCTTTTTTTGATTCGGCTTTGGTTTTCACATGGGGCAACAGCGCGGTCACGGCCTCTTTGAGCTTCGGCATCTTGTCCAGCTTCAACCCATTGTCCACCAGTTTCGCCAAGGCCCACAGCAGGTTGGTGACTTCCTGCGGCTTGAAGTGGTCTTTCTCTTCTTTTGAGTCGGCTTTGGTTTTCACATGGGGCAACAGCGCGGCCACGGCCTCTTTCAGCTTCGCTGTCTTTTTCAGCTCCAACCCGTTTTCCACCAGTTTCGCCAAGGCCCACAGCACGTTCGCGGCTTCCTGTGGCATAAAGTGGTCTTTCTCTTCTTTTGAGTCGGCTTTGGTTTTCACATGGGGCAACAGCGCGGCCACGGCCTCTTTCAGCTTCGCTGTCTTCTCCAGCCCGTTGTCCACCAGTTTCGCCACAGCCCACAGCAGGTTCGCGACTTCCTGTGGCTTTAAGTGGTCTTTCTCTTTTTTTGATTCGGCTTTGGTTTTCACATGGGGCAATAGCGCGTGCACAGCCTCTTTGAGCTTCAGTGTCTTCTCCAGCTCCAGTCCGTTGTCCACCAGTTTTGCCACGGCCCACAGCAGGTTGGTGACTTCCTGTGGATTGAAGTGGCCTTGCTCTTCTTTTGATTCGGCTTTGGTTTTCACATGGTGCAACAGCGCGGCCACGACCTCTTTGAGCTTCGATGTCTTCTCCAGCCCGTTGTCCACCAGTTTCGCCAGGGCCCACAGCAGGTTGGCGATATGCTGAGGAATAAAGTGGTCTTTCTCATCTTTTGATTCGGCTTTGGTTTTCACATGGCACAAAAGTGCGGCCACGGCCTCTTTGAGCATCGGTGTCTTATCCAGCTCCAACCCGTTGTCCACCAGTTTCGCCACGGCCCACAGCAGGTTGGCGACTTCTTGTGGCTTGAAGTGGTCTTTCTCTTCTTTTGATTCGGCTTTGGTTTTCACATGGCACAAAAGTGCGGCCACAGCCTCTTTGAGCATCGGTGTCTTATCCAGTTCCAACCCGTTGCCCACCAGTTTCGCCACGGCCCACTGCAGGTTGGTGACACCTTGAGTGTTGAAATGCTCTTTCTTTGATTCGGCTTTGGTTTTCACATGGGGCAACATCGCGGCCACAGCCTCTTCGAGCTTTGGTGTCTTATCCAGCTCCAACCCGTTGTCCACCAGTTTTGCCACGGCCCACAGCAGGTTGGTGACCTCCTGTGGATTGAAGTGGTCTACTTTTGATTCGGCTTTGGATTGCACAAGGGGCAACAGCGCGGCCACGGCCCCTTTGAGCTTCGGTGTCTTCTCCAGCTCCAGCCCATTGTTCACCAGTTTCGCCAGGGCCCACAGCAGGTTGGCGGCACCTTGTGCATCAATATCTCTGGTTTCAGGTTTTTGGTTGCACTTATGTATTACTGCATCAAGTAAATTTGACAGTAAAGCGGCTTGAGTTTCTCTATCCCCCTTATTCATGTATTTATGAGGGGTCAAAACACCCGCTGAAGTAAATGAATGAAGCGTTGTTGTCAGGCTTCGCCAGGTCCACCCGGGTGTTACTTTAAAATCGTGCAACAATGGTATCAGTTGGCGTTGTTCACTATGATTTAATGGTCGTTTTGCCTTTGATGTGTATTGTTTGATTAAAGTGGCAAATTGACTGTGTGTTTTACCATCATAGTGATCACCAGAACGAGCAGATATTCTCACCAGCCAATCCATTTTTTCTGGTGTGATGAGAGCATTAAAACCATGAACAGGTTTTATTGAATGTCCTGGTGGATGGGTTCCTGGTGGATGGTTAGCAGAGCAGGCGTCAGAAGCAGGATGACATTCATTATGCTTCCGGAGATAGGGGCGTGGCACATTCACCTGACCGACTGTGGCATACCTGTATTGCCCACTCCCTGAAGCACCGGCATGATCATCCGGTCGTTTATAATCATTACCTGAAGTTGTGTATTTCCAACTTATACCAGCACCGCCTCTGTCCATAATTATATTTCATTAATTCATGGAAAATATAAAAAGTAGACTATTTTAGGGCATCAGCAGGCAGCAGTTTTTACTGTTTTTTTTCTCTTCCTTTTTCTTTTTTTGGGCTTTTTGGTTTGCTCTTCTAAATATTCTTCGGCGGTAAAATAACAGTCATCTGAAAATTGCCCTCCATCATCGGCAGTAAAATATGCCTCGTCTGCCACCCACTCGCCGCTGTTAAGTGACACAGAGCCATGAGCCTTTGGCAGGACGGCTAACCTTGCCTTTATTTGCTCAATAACTATTTTCATTGAATCCTGTTTCCAAAGCTTGTTCGACGGGATTTCAATGACTTCAAATCCTGATTTTTGCAGCAGGGCGATTTTCAGCAACGTTGAACCATTCCTGGTTTTGTAATCAGCACTCACGTAATGAGAAGGTCCCTGAATGTCGATCACCGTATTGTAATCTGGCAGTTGCAGGTCAACCGGAGGTAATGAGTTCAGACTCTTTTCTTCCTCAATCTTCAAAGACGGAAGGCTTGATTGGAGTTGATCGCGGAAAGTGGATTGTGATTCTGAAATGGATATCTGGTAATGGGGGACCACCGGACACGCTTTTCCAAGCCAACTTGCGGCCATGGCAGTGACGGTTTGAACCTCTATAATGCCCGGACATGTATTTTCCAGGCGAGAAAAAAGTTCACCTATGTGCTTTTCAAGTGGGTTTTTATCATTGCTACCTGAGTCCAGATAAAATCTGGCACAGAATACCATGACTCCCCAAAGAGACATCGATATCTCTTGCTCAGAGAGTTGAGGTTTTTTACTGATTCTGTCGACAAGAGAATTGAACGTAGATTGAACCAGACTCAGCTCAATGGCCTCACCCAGTTTCGCCACAGCCCACAGCAGGTTGGTGATATGCTGAGGAGTAAAGCGGTCTCTCTCTTCTTTTGATTCGGCTTTGGTTGTCACCTGGTACAACAACGGAGCCAGGACCTCTTTGAACTTCGTGGTCTTCTCCAGCTGCAGCCCGTTGTCCACCAGTGTCGCCACGGCCCAAAGCAGGTTGGCGGCAGCTTGAGTGTTGAAGTAGTCTTTCTCTTCTTTTGATTCAGCTTTGGTTTTCACATGGGGCAATAGCGCGACCACGGCCTCTTTGAGCTTCGGCATCTTGTCCAGCTTCAACCCGTTGTCCACCAGTTTCGCCAAGGCCCACAGCAGGTTGGCGACTTCCTGCAGCTTGAAGTGGTCTTTCTCTTCTTTTGATTCGGCTTTGGTTTTCACATGGGGCAACAGCGCGGCCACGGCCTCTTTAAGCTTCGCGGTCTTTTTCAGCTCCAGCCCGTTTTCCACCAGTTTCGCCAAGGCCCACAGCAAGTTCGCAGCTTCCTGTGGCATAAAGTGGTCTTTCTCTTCTTTTGATTCGGCTTTGGTTTTCACATGGGGTAATAGCACGGCCACGGCCTCTCTGAGCTTCACTGTCTTCTCCAGCTTCAGACCGTTGTCCACCAGTTTCGCCACCGACCACAGCAGGTTGGAGATATGCTGAGGAATAAAATGGTTTTTCTCTTCTTTTGATTCGGCTTTGGTTTTCACATGGTTCAGCAGCGCGGGCACGGATTCTTTGAGCATCGCTGTCTTCTCCAGCTCCAGCCCGTTGCTCACCAGTTTCGCCAAGGCCCAAATCAGGTTGGTGATTTGCTGAGGAGTAAAGTGGTCTTTTTCTTCTTTTGATTCGGCTTTGGTTTTCCCCCAGAGCAGCAGCGCGACGATGGCTTCTTTGAGCTCCGGTGTTTTCTCAAGTTCCAGCCCGTTGTCCACCAGTTTCCCCAGGGCCCACAGCAGGTTGGCGATATGCTGAGGAGTAAATTGGTCTTTCCCTTCTTTTGATTCGGCTTTGGTTTTCACAGGTGGCAACAGCACGGTCACGGTCTCTTTGAGCTTCGGCGTCTTCTCCAGCTTCAGCCCATTGTCCACCAGTTTCGCCACGGCCCACAGTAGATTGGTGACTTCCTGTGGCTTGAAGTAGTCTTTCTCTTTTTTTGATTCGGCTTTGGTTTTCACATGGGGCAACAGCGCGGTCATGGCCTCTTTCAGCTTCGGCATCTTCTCCGGCTTAAGCCCATTGCCCACCAGTTTCGCCACCGCCCACAGCAGGTTGGTGACTTCCTGTGGATTGAAGTGGCCTACTTTTGATTCGGCTTTGGTTTGTACATGGGGCAACAGCGCGGCCACGGCCTCTTTCAGCTTCGGCGTCTTCTCCAGCACCAGCCCATTGTCCACCAGTTTTGCCACGGCCCACAGCAGGTTGGCGATACCTTGTGCATCAATATCCCTGGTTTCAGGTTTTTGGTTGCACTTAAGTATTAATGCATCAAGTAAAGTTGACAGTAAAGCGGCTTGAGTTTCCCCATACCCCTCATTCATGTATTTATGAGGGGTAAAAACAAAAACACCCGCTGAAGTAAATGAATGCAGCGTTGTTGTCAGACTTCGCCAGGACCACCAGGGTGTCACTTTAAAAGCATGCAACAATGGTATCAGTTGGCGTTGTTCACTATGATTTAATAGTCGTTTTGCCCCTGATGTGTACCGTTTGATTGAACAGGCAAATTGACCATGATTTCTACCATCATCGCGGTCACCATAACGAGCAGATATCCTCGCCAGCCAATCCATTTTTTCTGGTGTGATGAGAGCATTAAAACCATGAACAGGTTTTATTGAATGCCCTGGTGGATGGTTAGCAGAGCAGGCATCAGAAGCAGGATAAAATTCATTACGCTTCCGGGTATAGCGTAGTGGCATATGCACCTTCCTGACTGTGCCATGCCTGTATCGCGCACTCCCTGAAGCACCGACATGATCCTCCGGTTGTTTATAATCATTACCGGATGTCGTGTATTTCTGACTTATGCCAGCACCAGCTCTATCCATATTTATATTTCATTCGTTCATGGAAAATATAAAAAGTAGACTGCTGTCTTGTTTATAGTTCATCTTGCCTGAGTGTCTATAAACTCTGGTTTAATTAATGCTTATGTAAATAAGTTTTACCGGCTTTTCTTCTCTTCCTTTTTCTTTTTGGTTTATCTGTTTGCTCTTCCAAATACTCTTCGGCAGTAAAATATGCCTCGTCTGCCGACTCCTCTTCCCTGTTAAATGACACAGAGCCATGAGCCTCTGGCGGGACGGCTAACTTTGTCTTTACTTGCTCAATCACTGTTTTTATTGACTTCTGGTTCACAAGCTTGTTCACCGGGATTTCAATGACCTCAAATCCTGATTTCTGCAGCAGGGCAATTTTCAACAACGTCGAACCATTTCTGGTTTTGAAATCACCACTCACGTAATGAGAAGGTCCCTGAATGTCGATAACCATGTTGTAATCTGGCAGTAGCAGGTCAACCGGAGGTAATGAGTTCAAACTCTTTTCTTCTTCAATCTTCAAAGACGGAAGGCTTGATTGCAGTCGATCGCGAAAGGTGGATTGAAATTGTGAAATACTTGTCTGGTAATGGGGGACGACCGGACACGCTCTTCCAAGCCAGCTGGTAGCCATGCCAACGATGGATTCATCCTCTGTATCTATTGGGAATGTATTTTCCAGGCGAGATAACAGGTCACCTATGTGCTTTTCAAGTGAGCTTTTATTGCCATCATAAAGATAAAACCTGGCACAAAATACCATGACTCCCCAGAGAGACATCAATATACCTTGTTGAGAGAACTGAGGGCTTTCACTGATTCGGTCGACAAGAGAATCGAACGTAGATTTAACCAGGTTCAGCTCAATGGCCTCACCCAGTTTTGCCACGGACCACAGCAGGTTGGCGATATGCTGAGGATTAAACTGGTCTTTCTCTTCTTTTGATTCGGCTTTGGTTTTCACATGGGGCAACAGCGCGACCACGGCCTCTTTGAGCTTCGGTGTTATCTCCAGCTCCAGCCCATTGTCCATCAGTGTCGCCAGGGCCCACAGCAGGTTGGTGACTTCCTGTGGCATGAAGAGGTCTTTCTGTTTTGTTGATTCGGCCTGGGTTGTCACATGGGGCAACAACGCGGCCACGGCCTCTTTGAGCTTCGGTGTTTTCTCCAGCTCCAGCCCGTTGTCCACCAGTTTCACCACAGCCCACAGCAGGATGACGGTAGTTTGAGTGTTGAAGCGGTCTTTCTCTTGTTTTAATTCGGCTTTGTTTTTCACATGGGGCAACAGCGAGGCCACGGCCCCTTTGAGCTTCGCTGTCTTCTCCAGCTCCAGCCCATTCTCCACCAGTTTCGCCATGGCCCATAGCAGGTTGGCGACATGCTGGGCATTAAAGTGGTCTTTCTCTTCTTTTGATTCGGCTTTGGTTTTCACATGGGACATCAGCGCGGCCAAGGCCTCTTCGATTTTCGGTGTCTTCTCCAGCTCCAGTCCATTTTCCACCAGTTTCGCCACGGCCCATAACAGGTTGGCAATATGCTGTGGAATAAAGTGGTCTTTCTCTTTTGATTTGGCTTTGCTTTTCACATGGGACAACAGCGCGGCCACGGCCTCTTTGAGTTTCGGTGTCTTCTCCAGCTCCAGTCCATGCTCCACCAGTTTCGCCACGGCCCATAACAGGTTGGCAATATGCTGAGGAATAAAGTGGTCTTTCTGCTCTTTTGATTCGGCTTTGGTTTGCACAAGGGGCAACAGCGCAGCCACGACCTCTCTGAGCCTCGGTGTCTTCTCCAGCTCCAGCCCATTGCCCACCAGTTTCGCCAAGGCCCACAGCAGGTTGGCGATATGTTGAGGAATAAAGTGGTTTTTCTTTTCTTTTGATTCGGCTTTGGTTTTCACATGGGGCAGCAGCGCGGCCAAGGCCTTTTTGAATATCGGTGTCTTCTCCAACTCCAGTCCGTTGTCCACCAGTTTCGCCACGGCCCACACCAGGTTGGTGACTTCCTGTGGCTTGAATTGGTCTTTCTCTTCTTTTGATTCGGCCTTGGTTTTCACATGGGGCAACATCGCCGCCACGGCTTCTTTGAGCTTCGGTGTCTGCGCAAGCTCAAGCCCGTTGTCCACCAGTTTCGCCAGGGCCCACAGCAGGTTGGCGGTACCTTGAGTGTTAAAGTGGTCTTTCTTTTCTTTTGATTCGGCTATGGTTTTCACATGGGGCAACAGCGCGACCACGGCCTCTTTGAGTTTCGCAGTCTTCTCCAGCTCCAGTCCGTTGCCCACCAGTTTCGCCATGGTCCACAGCAGGTTGCTGATACCTTGTGCATCAATATCACTGGCTGCGTTTTTTTGGTTGCATTTAAGTATTACTGTATCAAGTAAAGTTGACAATAAAGATACTTGAGCTTCCTTAACCCCTTCATCCATGTATTTATGAGGGGTAAAAACACCCGCTGTAGTCAATGAATGAAGCGTTGTCGTCAGGCCTCGCCAAGCCCACCCGGGTGTCGCTTTAAAATCGTGCAACAATGGTATCAATTGGCGTTGTTCACTAAGATTTAAAGGTCGTTTCAAAGCTGATGTGTATTGTTTAATTGAAGTGGCAAATTGACTGTGTTTTTTACCATCATAGTACTCACCGTAACGAGCAGATAACCTCACCAGCCAATCCATTTTTTCTCGTATAATGAGCGCATTTAATTCATGAACAGGTTTTACTGAGTGTCTTGGTGGACAGTGAGAAGAGCATACGTCAGAAGTATTATAAAATTCATTACGCCTCGGGATGTAGGGTAAAGCATGCCCCTGCCTGACTGTGCCATGCCGGTATCGCCCACTCCTTGAAAAACCGGGATGATCATCCGGTTGTTTATAATCATTACCTGATGTTGTGTCTTGCCAACTTATACCATCACCACCTCTATCCATGATTATTCCTGAATTCAAGCCGTAAAGAATATAAAAAGTAGACTACTGTTCTGTCCAAGGCTCATTATTCAGAAGGGTTGCCAGTTAGCGTATGATAAAACTGATAACAGATTTGATGACCGGTGATTCTCGGACAGCCTCCCAGGGCATCAACAGGCAGCAGTTTGAACGTATCAATGGAGCAGACAACCATGCCGGAGCTACCAGAAGTTGAAACCACCCGGCGAGGCATTAAGCCTCATATTGAAGGTCACACCATTCAGGAAGTCATCGTCCGTGAACCCAGACTCCGCTGGCCGGTGCCTGACAATATCAATCAAATCCTCAGTGGCAAGACGATCAGGCAGGTAAAGAGAAGGGCAAAGTATCTGCTGCTGGATACCGGGTCAGGCCACCTGATTCTGCACCTGGGGATGTCCGGCAGCCTGAGGGTGATAACAACCAATGCACCTGTGGAAAAACACGACCATATCGATATTCTGCTGACCGATGGCCAACGGTTAAGATACACAGATCCTCGCCGCTTCGGCGCTGTTCTCTGGTCTGCACGCCCTCTCCATGAACATAAGCTGCTCAAGCATTTGGGGCCTGAGCCGCTGGACAGTGAGTTCACGGCCCGGCGTCTATGGCAAATGTCCCGGGGCAGAAGCCAGTCTGCCAAGACGTTTATCATGGACAATAAAGTAGTGGTCGGTGTCGGTAATATTTATGCCAGTGAAGCGTTGTTCAAAGCCGGGATAAGGCCTGACCGGGCCTGTGGCAAAATCTCTCTGAACCGCTATGAACGGTTAGTCGATGCCATCAAAGAGACTCTGGCCAAAGCCATTGAACAAGGCGGCACCACCTTGCGTGATTTTGTCGGGGGAGATGGCAAACCCGGTTACTTTAAACAGGAGCTGGCGGTTTATGGCCGGGCAGGCCAGCCGTGCATAAAGTGCGGCAAAACCATTAAGGCAATAAAACTGGGGAACCGGAGCAGCTGTTATTGTGCTCATTGCCAGCGGTGATGAACGACAGTATTAGGTTAACGACTATTGCGTGCAAAAAAATCAGGAACTTGTCACGGGCTTAAATGGTCAGATTCTTCACTGTTTGCATATCATCTCAAACCAGTGAAAACAGGTCATTTCAAGTCGCTGCCAGGACGGGGTCATGGAAAATAGATGAATCTTACAATTAACGGCAAATATCATCCCCGGGGGAATCGGTATCAGGTAGACAAACCTTACGAAGGGTTTGGTAATGTCATCAAGCTGGACATATATTCTACGGGCTATGGCCGTAGAGCCTACTTTGCCAAAACTCAACGGGTTGTACAGGCTGTATCCTGCCAGCATCCCATCCTGGCTGACTCGTGCAGGTCAAGCAGTTGCCTGGTAGAAATGGATTTTTCCAGCCGCTATATAGTGGTTAACGATGAGTGGCGAACCCCTGACTTTCATTGGATTGTCAAAAAATTACAAGAGAAAAGGATATACGCCTTGACTCCAGTTCAACGTGAAGATTTTCATGCCGTAAAATCCATGCTTGAAAAAAGCTACTACACAGACAACGGTCAGTTAAGGGACAGTACATTTAAAGGGCATTTGTCTCCGGCAAACATGGCTGAAGCGGGCATCGGGTTGCACAAAGAAGGAGTCGAAGGAGTCGAAGGAGTCGTAAACTGTCACTATGGTTTGTCTGGATATCTCGCGAGTGACTATGAGCACCACTATATGTCAATTAAACGATGGCATGACTGCTGGTCTACACCAAAGGTCAGGCATCAAGAGTTGTATAATTGTCCGCCCTGCATAGAGAGAAAAAAATACCAATATCCAGTGTTGACCACTGAGTCTGGTGAAGATGTCACCGGAGCAACATTCCAAATGGTCATAGGGGGTGGTTTTGTCCCGCATCTAGACCCCGGTTGCACACAAGCAGTGCTGGTGACTGACAAAAATCATGAACTCCCTGTAATGGACAGCCAGGCCGCACAACGCGAAGTGTTTTTGATCATAATCGACACACTGAAGAAAGGGATCAGACACAGGGTTGAGAAAAATGATATTGGTATTTTGGACTTCGCCCAACAGGTTCAACAGGTGATATATCTTGAACACTTCAATGCCTTATTGGTGAAGCTTCAGCTGGAAACAGACCGATTCATAACGCTTTTAAACCAGTTTCAATTGCAGGTAGAAAATAAAGATGACAAAGATGAGATCAGAAAAAAAATAAAGGTAATTACTGAGGCATTAAAAGCGGATGTCATTAAAAAAGAAATAAGTGAATTTATTGATGTAATCACTAATTACGAGAAGGCAAACGCTTTTTCAACAATAATGAAACGACTGAAAGACCGAAAGCGTATGGCTGGAGCCGAAGATATGCCTGAGCTTGATAGGGTTGAGCAAGAGCTGGTTAAATTAAGCGAAAGTTATTCCGGGCAATTTTTTCTGGATAATTTTTTTGACAGTTCCGTCAAGACAGCAGACTTTGATGATTTTTTTGCCGATTTTCAGCACTATTTCTGGAACAGGTCAGACGACAATAAATTAATTGTTGATATAATGATTTCCCGTTCTGAACTTCTGGCAGCCATAAACCCGGTTCATGATAAAGTCGAAGAGCTGTTAACCACCTACCTGGAAACTTGCAATAGCCAGGATCCTTCTGTTTCAGACAACCCTGCTCAAACTTTGCAAAGCCCCCTGTTAGGTGAGTTTGTACCCTGTCGGCTAACCTCTGCATCCCTGGCTAATGATGAAACGTCTTATTTATGGCAAACAAGGAATACTTTTCGAATACCAAACTGCTGCGTAACCGGCTGGTTGACTGACACTGACCACGTACTTCACTGTCATTTACCATCCTGATTATCGGTTACTCTGCACAATGATAAGAACTGTGGGGCAGCTTTTTCTTCAAGACCTGATACTGTTTTTTTGTTAAAAAGATCATTTTCTGAACCCAGAGGTTAGCAATGAGCAACTATCAACGTAGCTCGGACAGTAAACTGGTCTATTCCACCGATGTTGGTCGAATCAAGGAAGAAGCCGCCCAACCGGAAGTGGTGGGCGATGGCAACGTGCGGGTCCGCCCGGAGAAAAAAGGGCGAGGCGGTAAACTGGTCACCGTCATCAGCGGGCTGCCACTGTCAGGTAATGAACTGAAAGCGTTTGCCAAGCAGTTAAAGAAACGCTGTGGCGGCGGGGGTGCGGTTAAAGAGGGTAATATTGAACTTCAGGGAGACCATGTTGATATCATGGTTGAACATTTGAAAAAAGCGGGTTTTGATGCCAAGAGATCCGGCGGGTAACAGACACCGGTCGGCTACAGAATAAGCCAGCCGGTGGTGGTAAAGGCTGAACGGAATCAAACGGTTTTCAGCCGGTCAGCATAAGCCTGCAGCTCTGTGCCCAGTTGCTTGATCAGTGGATCGTCATTATCCCTGGTCATCTCCAGGGCGGATATCTCAATAAAACTGGCCACTGACATGGTTGCTGCACGTGTTTGCTGACAGGCATCCAGAATGTTACGCACAATTCCCAGCGTTTTCGTTCTTTGTTCCTGCAGTTGACCGGTGAACAGCTGGTTGTACCATTTTGCCGAGGTGCCGCTTTCCAGCGATGCCATCGCCTGCACAAGCGCTTGCGGAATATCAGCGTTACTGATCCCGGTCTGAGCTGCATCGGGCTGCTCTATACAGGTCCGGACTTCAAGAAACAGTGCGATGATCTTACTGGCCTGGTCGTTGGTAAGAGACTTCTCCGTAATTACTTCCTGAATGTGTGTCCGGCACCCGGCAATAGCTTGCTTTGCCTGTGCGTTTACCAGCGAATGATCGGTGATTTTCTGTAGTTCGGTATCTATGTTGTTCAGTAGCGCTTCCTGCCGGTTATCTTTGCAAGCCAGTGTTTCCGTCAGTTGTCTGCTGAGCTGGGAGAGAATCGTCGAGTGTTCAGACTGGCTGTTTTCGTACTCGCTGTTGTTGTTTTCTGCCTGCTTCCGGATTAACCCTGTGGTCTTGTAATAATCCGAATACTTTGTAAGTACGGCGTCGTTTAACTGCTTATGCGTCTGGCTGGTTTCAGCCGGGCGATAACCATTGATTTCCGACGTCAGCTGTTCCGGTATTGTGGTTATCAGACAGTCAAAAGCAGCCGCTCCCGACATCAGGCACGCCAGCTTCTGTTCATCGCCAATCACTTTGAACGCCTCAATCATCTCTGCCTGGCGAGCCTGTTCATCGGCTTTCTGGCGGGCAAACATCTGCAACAGTGCCTGAGTCTCATGGGGTTTATTCACCACATTGAGTGTTTTTTTCAGGTGGGTTGGCGAGGTAAATATCGGACCATAGACATTGATAAACTGCTGATCAAACGCCTGATCTTCAGCATTTTCTCCAGACTGGCATAGCAGCTGTCCAACGTCTTTAAATTTATTCAGTACCGTTTTTTGTGTTAACGGTGTGGGGCCATCCAAAAGCAGCTTACGACACAACAGGTTTAACAAATGGTATCGACTGTTGCCCCGGTCAGGTGTCAGCTCTGTTAATAGCTGCCAGACTTCACCAGGCAACTTTTTATCGAAAGAAGCCAGTTTGCCAATGGCCTTGTCGATTTGAGTCAACGCCTCCAGGGAAAGCTCCGGCTCGTTAGTGGATGAAACACTGTCCAGCAGCGCAAGGGCATCCTGGCATGCTTTACAGGCCTTATCAGGGTTCATTGACAACCGTTCACTCTTCTGTCCGGCCGCTGACAGGAAGGGGCTGAGAGGAGCATAGTGCTGATATTCCGACGCCACGTAACGGATAACAGACTGGCTGGCTCTTTTGCTGGTTTCAAGGCCGTCAGTATCGAGTGTTATTGCCAGTGCTTTTAGCGGCTGTGATACCAGATCTTCCGCTGAATATGTCGGCTTCTGGCTTTGAGAATGTGGCAAGGGTGCAGCATGGGCAGGTTCAACCTTAATGGTGGATATCGGTTTAGCAGAGGTGCTGGCCATATTATGCAAAGAGGCTGTAACACCGGGGTTCTGCACTTGCTGCTTTAGCTCCGACGCTTCCCGTTCCAGGCGTTGACTTAACTGTTTCTGAAGTATCTGTGCCGGCTTTAAGGGTTTGGTATATCTGGTTAGCCGACTTTTGGCCTCTTTAAAAACACTCTCAACTTTTGCCAATTCATCCACCGCCGACGGCAGCAGTTGCTCAATGGGTTCTTCTTCTGATTTTTTCCGCGTTGATGCGAGCGCTTTTTCCAGATTTTTTATCTTTTCCAGTGGCGGCATTAATCCCCGAATCATGAACGCTGAGATTTCAGAAGAGTGCCGATATAAAAAACGATCATCCATCAACAGGCTCTGGATTCTCTGGTTGTAGCAGGTCATCAGCTCATGAGCCTTTTTGTAGAGTTCTGACAGTTTTTTCCTGAGTTCACTCTTATCACTGATTGCAGCCGCAGACAGTGCACTGATGTCAGACAAAAGCTTCTGCTCTATGGTTCTGGAATCCTGTTCCCACGGCTCAGCGGGATACTCTTGCAGCCCCCCGTTATCAGCAGGCTCTGCCACAACCTGCCCTTTAAGTTTGCGGTGATCGGTAATCTGCTCAGACGGAGCCTTACCCTCAGCATGGAATGGGCCATTAATAGTGACAAGCGCTTCACTACTTGAATCTTTTTGTATTTGCTCAGAATCCATGACCGTTGTCCTTTCCTTGCCTTCAGGCGTTTAACCTCTGTGTGCCAGAAAATGCCGTTTTCTGGCCTTTGTTATCATCTTTATTCTGTTTGCAGTGGTACGCTGCTTACCCGGAGCCACTCATGGCTAATTACTGATAATTACTCGGCAGCGTAGCTGGATGCTGGATAACGGCTCGTCGGAAAGGGACATCCTGTGTCAGACTGGATGCCTGCTTAAAGAGGTAGCAGGAGCCTGCTGGATGCAGCGCAACCTGTTTCTGCACGGAGTCGTGGGGTTTAAACGGGGAGTTTGCCTTGACGGCGGGTTTACTCGAAACCATCCGCCCATGAAGTGTCGGTCATGCGAGGATCGTCGATCCGCTGGCCGAAGCAATTGTATTGTTCTTCCCTGATACGCTTGAACACAAACGGCTCAAACAGCATCCGGTAAATTTTACTGGCGTTACCCCCGTTTTTGGTTTTACGGTGACAGCTTTCGATCAGCCGTTCCTGTTCCAATTTCTTTAAACCCGCACTGACTGTAGGCTGACTGGCCCCAACTATTTCTGACAGCACCCCCTGACTTGGCCAACATTCACCGTCTGAATTTGCAAAAGTCGCCAGTACAACCAGCAAAAATTTCTGTGTCGAATTGAGGTTGCCGAGTCCTTTGGTATTTATTTGCACACGAACCATTTTCATTACCCCGATTGTGTACGCAAACGAAATCATTGCTATACTGCCTCCTGAGCAGTAGCTCATTGCTATACAGGAAAACCCGACGAGGAGTTGCTGCTCCGTTTGAGTCGGGTTTTTTCTTGCGTGTCAGAAACATAGACAGCCATCGGGATAATGCAAGAATGTTTCGATATACCCTATCAAAACAGACTCATTTCAATATCGAAATCTCGATACAAACAAGATAAAGAACAGTATCAAAGAACAAGTTGCACAATGCGGCCTACGTGGGTGAACATAACACAGCTTTCAGGTACGGTTCTTTGCTTTGGCTTGCAAAGCAACTTTTTCCTCTTCAGACAAAAAAGCAATACTTAAACCGTTTTCCTGTGCCTGGCGGATATCATCCCGGGTCAGCCCGGCAGCAGGTGCCGCCACCTCATATTCATGGGGCAGTTCAATGCCCTCCACCGCCGGATCGTCCGTGTTGATAGTGGCCAAAATGCCATGATCGAGAAACTGCTTGAGTGGATGGCTCTGAATATCGGGGAAGGTATTGGTCTGGATATTGGAGGTCAGACAGGACTCAATACCGATCTTATGTTCTGCCAGATAATCCATCAGCTCAGGATCATAGATGGCTTTTACCCCATGACCTATGCGGGTAGCACCCAATTCCCTGATGGCCTGCCACATGCTTTCCGGGCCAGCGGCTTCTCCGGCATGAATGGTGATGTGCAGGCCAGCATCGCGAACCTGGCGGAAATGGTCAACAAACAGCGCTCCGGGTTTACCCAGCTCATCACCGGCAAGATCAATCGCAACCAGCTTGTCTTTGCTTGCAAGGCAGGCATCCAGCTCTTTCTGGCAGGCTTCCTGGCCAAAGGTACGGCTCAAAATACCGATCAGGTTGGTTGCCACACCGAAGTCACGGCTACCGGCAGTCACGCCGTCAATCACCGCTTCAACAACACCTTCGGGGTCAAGGCCGTGGGTCATCGCCATGTACCCCGGACTGAAGCGCAGCTCGGTATAATCAATGCGGGCGTTCATGGCATCTTCGACATTTTCATACGCTATCCGGCGGCAATCATCGTAGTCTGCAAGGACCTTAACGCCCCAGTCCAGCTTGCTTAAAAAACTGACCAGGTCCGGTTCCTGGCTGATGACCCGGACGTGGGGAATCAGGTCTTTCAGGTTGTCTGCCGGAAGCTGAAGATTATTCTTCCTGCCCAGATCCAGAATGGTTGCCGGTCGGATATTGCCATCCAGATGGCGGTGGATATCGGTCAGGGGGATTGCTGGTGTAATCATGGCGTTGTACTTATTTCCGGGATCAAAGGGTGAATAGACTAGGATACAGCATTTTTGTTTTAAAAAATCAGAACAAAGTTCTGCATTTTTTACAAAATCCGGAATACCTCCGATGTGTGCGAACAGTAGTCTTAACGCATCTTCATTACGACTAAAAATAGCCTTGGCCATTGCGGGTTTGTAAAAGTTTGAAGTGACTACCCTGGTTCAATTCCTGCCATGTCATTATTCTTTCTTTTTTAGAGGTAAGGAAAATCATGGGTTATGCCTGAATTCGTATCATAAATGCATTTATCACTGGGACTCAGGAACTTTTTGTTCGTTTTAAACTCTAAGGAATTATAAAATGCCATTTTATAACTTCAATATACCTATATGTAGTTTCCATCACCTGCTGCCCCAAAAAAACAGGCTGTTGGTACTTTTGTTATTTTGCTGTTAGCAAAAGACCTCAATCAAACTTACTCCGGCTCAAATCATTATGAACGTGGTTACTGAATTTTGTGCAATCTGCCAAGAAAATATCAAAGGAAGTCCAGGCACAAAGCTTTCTCGAACTTCAATGGCCTTTGTGCGAAGAGTTTGGAGAAAAAACACGATTGTTAAGCTGCAACCGTGCGGACATGAATTTCACCACCCATGTATAAGCAAATGGGTACAAAAGAAACCACTTTGCCCATTGGACAAAAGTTTGATAACGGACAGTACTCCCGCACTGTCCTGCATCGTAAATTTGCGAAATAAGCTGTTCAAATCAATAGAGATGAATCAAATTAATGATCTGAGGAAAGTTCTGTCAGCCGGGTATAAACCTGAACAGCCCTCGATACCGGATAGGCATGACCCTTTAGCCTTGTCGGCAAATTTGGAGCATTGGCAAATAGCAGCGGAGTTGCTCAGAGCGGGATGGACCACAAATGATAAAGTAGCGCTATTTCAACTGGGCCGTATGTACCATCACGGTCTTGGGGGGGAGAAAAATTACGCTGAAGCTCTCACCCTATACAGCAAGGCCGCCGTTCAGGGATTTGCCGGTGCGGAAAATTCTCTGGGCTGTATGCATACTCAAGGTCTCGGGGTGCAGCAGAACTACGCCGTGGCCCTGTCCTGGTTCCACAAGGCTGCTGCCCAAGGGTACGCTTACGCGCAATTTAATCTGGGCTGTATGTGCTTTGAGGGTCAGGGGGTAGAACAGAACAAAGCAGAAGCTCTGACTTGGTTCCGCAAGGCCGCCGATCAGGGAGTCGCTATGGCGCAATACAATCTGGGCCGTATGTTCCTGGATGGTCTGGGGGTAGCGCAGAATGACGCAGAAGCCAGGACCTGGCTTAGCAAGGCCGTCGACCAGGGACTCGACCTTGCGCAAAAAGCACTCGCCAAGATGGATGCAGCGAAAGGGTCTTAAGGGGTTCAGCAGAAACTACTCCGAGGCACTGGCCTGATACCGAAAAGCTACTGATCATGGCGTGTGAAAATATTTTGCGCCACTCTCAGGGATGAAAAATGGTTAAGCAAAATATTTTTCACGGCAAAGGTTGATTGGTATTAGCGATTAAACTGCTTAAAACGCCTGATCAAACCATTGGTTGAGCTGTCCTGGTCGGTGGTTTCCTCTTTGGCGCGAATTTTCTCAATCAGACGATCACCCAGTACTTTACCCAGCTCAACGCCCCATTGGTCGAAGGGGTTAATTTGCCAGATAGTGCCCTGGACAAAGACTTTATGCTCATACATGGCAATCAATGCACCGGTGGTTTCCGGTGTGATCTTTTCAGGAACAATCATACTGTTCGGACGATTGCCCGGAATCACCTTGTGAGCAGCCAGACGTTCCACCTGGTCAGCATCCATACCAGAAGCGGTGAGTTCATCCCGCACTTCTTCCAGTGTTTTGCCCTGCATCATGGCCTGACTCTGGGCCAGCGCATTGGTAAACAGCCAGGGATGTTGTTCGCCAATCGGGTTATGAGTGGTGGCCGGAGCGATAAAGTCCACGGGAATTAACCGTGTGCCCTGGTGCAGCAGCTGGTGGTAGGCGTGTTGGTCATTAGTACCGGTTCCGCCCCAGATGACTGATCCGGTGTGGTAGGCAACTGTGCTGCCGTCTTCACGGGTACGCTTGCCGTTACTTTCCATATCCACCTGCTGCAGGTGGCCCGGCAGATCACGCAGGAAGTAGTCATAGGAGATAACAGCATGGGATTCAGCACCCATAAAGTTCTGATACCAGACGCCCAGCAGACCGGCAATCACCGGCATATTTTCTGCCAGAGGAGCTGTGCAGAAGTGCTGGTCCATGGCTTGGGCGCCTTTTAGCAGTCGCTCGAAGTTGTCGTAGCCGACCACCATGGAAATCAACAGGCCGATGCTGGACCAGAGGGAGTAGCGACCGCCAACCCAGTCCCACAGCGGCAGGGTGTTTTCCTGGGCGATACCAAACTGGTCAATGGCTTTCAGGTTGGTGGAGATGGCCATAAAGTGCTTACGGATATCCTGCTCGGCACAGCCCTGGGCAATCATCCAGGCTCTGGCCGCCTGGGCATTTTGCAGGGTTTCCAGGGTACCAAAGGACTTGGAGGCAACGATAAACAGCGTGGTTTCCGGATCAATTTTACCCAGAACTTCAGACAACTCGTTAGGGTCAATATTCGCCACAAAGTGATGTTCAAAACCCTTAACGTGGTAAGGGGTCATAGCATTAATAGCAGTTTTGAGCCCCAGGTAAGAACCACCGATACCAATATTCACGATATGTTTGATGGGCTTGCCGGTATGGCCAAGCCACTGTCCGGAGTGAACCTGTTCAGTCATGGCCTTCATACGGGCACGGGTTTCGCAGATCCCGGGCATGATGTCTTCACCACCCACCATCACCGGAGCATCACCAAAGCTTCTCAGTGCCGTATGGAGTACCGCACGCTTTTCCGTGTAGTTGATCTTGTCACCGGCAAACATGGCGTCACGGGCTTGTGCCAGATTGGCCTGCTCCGCCAGCGTTACCAGGGATGTCATTACATCGTCGTTAATCAGGTGCTTTGAGTAATCAAGAAACAGGCCAGCAGCTTCAAGGCTGTAGCGGTCAAACCGGTTTGGATCTTCAGCAAACAGGCTGCGCAGATGGGTATTGGCCAGATGTTGTTGCAGAGCCGTCAGGTCTTTGGATGCGGGCAGATGATCCAGAGCAGTTGAGTTAATCACTGTCTTGCCTCATTAGATAAGGATGGAAATAAGGGTGGCAGATAGATTGGATAAGTGAGGTGGGGAATATACCTTACTTATTGATAGCGGGAAAACCATTAGCACTGGATTCAGACGTCTGAATCCAGTGGGCGACAGCATTACCGGGTAAAGTGAATATTATCAATCAATCGGGCTTTGCCTAAATAGCCAGCAGCAAGAATGACCAGTGACTGCTCATTATGCGTTGCGGGCAGCAGGGTTTGTGGATTGCAGATATTAAAGTAATCCGGCTTGAACCCGGCCTGGGCCATGTGGGCAAACGCATTTCTGCGCAGCAGGTCAAAGTCGGTTTCGCCCGCCTGAATCGCGTCTCTGGCTTGCGTCAGGCAGCGATAAAGAGCGGGTGCTATCTCTCCGCGCTCTTGTGGGGTCAGATAGCCATTGCGTGAACTCATGGCCAGGCCGGTTGGCTCACGGGCGATTGAGGCACCGAGAATCTCAACCGGCATCACCATATCTTGCACCATTTTGCGAATGATGGTCAGCTGCTGGAAATCTTTCTCGCCAAATACCGCGATATCCGGGCGCACAATGTTGAACAGCTTGGTGACCACCGTGGCAATGCCCCGGAAGAAACCGGGCCGGGTATTCCCGCAGTGCATACCATCCAGCACATCGACACTCACATGGGTATGGTTTTCGCTGCCTTCCGGATAGATTTCATGGGTGCTGGCGGCATAGAGCAAATCAACACCGTGATCCATCAGCAGCTGCTGGTCCTGCTCCATGGTTCGTGGATAGGAGTCATAGTCCTCGTTGGGGCCAAACTGCAAGGGGTTTACATAGATACTCACCACCACAAAGTCGCAGCTTTCTTTGGCTTTTTCCACCAGGGTCAGGTGCCCACCGTGCAGGTTACCCATGGTCGGTACAAAGCCAATGCGCAGCCCGGCCGATTTACGGGTGCCAACGATACCCTGAACTTCAGCAATAGAGTGTACAGTTTGCATGATGGATACTTTCCGTTTAGTCGAATCCGTGTTCCGGACCCGGGAATGTGCCGTTCTTGACGTCTTTAACGTAGGCAGCGACAGCATCCTGGGCAGAACCACCTTCAGCCATAAAGTTTTTCACGAATTTGGGTTTGCGTCCGGCGGTCATATTCAGCATGTCGTATATCACCAGCACCTGGCCGTCCGTGTCAGCACCGGCACCAATACCAATCACCGGAATCTGAACGGCACGGGTGATTTCCCGGGCCAGCACCGAAGGTACGCACTCCAGCACCAGAATGGCGGCACCGGCCTTTTCCAACCCGATGGCGGCTGCAATCATGGCATTGGCGCGGGCTTCATCGCGACCCTGAACTTTGTAGCCACCCAGAACATGCACTGACTGTGGTGTCAGACCAAGGTGGACGCAGGAAGGGATACCCTGCTCACGCAGGCGGGTAACAATGGGTGCCAGCCAGGCCTCACCTTCCAGCTTGACCATTTCAGCACCCGCCTGCATAAGGCGGGTTGCGTTGGCCAGCGCCTGTTGCTCATTGGTGTAGGAAGCGAACGGCAGATCGGCCATTAACAGGGAGTCGCCCGCTTTGCTACTGACACAGCGGGTGTGATAACACATGTCGTCCACAGTAACAGGAACCGTGCTGGTTTGTCCCTGACAGACATTGCCAAGGGAGTCACCAACCAGTATCACTGCCACGCCCTGACTGCTGGCCAGGTGAGCCTGGGTGGAATCGTAGGCCGTCAGGCAGGTGAATTTCTCACCCGTTTTTTTCATCTCGGACAGGATACTTAGGGTGACTTTAGCCATGGGTAAAGACCTTGATTAATTGCTGTCGCGGATTATACGAGAAGTGTGAATGCTTGTCAGTTAAGGGCTTGGCGCAACGGTCAGGCCGCCCTGTTTCCAGAGTGCGGGTTTGCAAAGTCAGACTGTTAAAACCATGGATAACGGTCAGCAATAACATTCAGCCCCTGGTACCCTAGTTCATCCACCATTGCCTGCAATAGAGTACCATCCGGAAGTTCAAGATCCGGTGCAACATCCAGCAGAGGGCACAGCACAAAATTGCGAACCTGCATCTGATAGTGAGGAACGGTCAGTCGTTCTGACTCAATGCACCGGTTGCCAAACAGAATGATATCCAGATCCAGAGTCCTCGGTCCCCAGCGTACCGAGCGCACACGACCATGGGCGTTTTCTATCGACTGCAGGGCATCCAGCAGCCTGAGCGGTGCCAATGTGGTATTCACAGCCACCACCGCATTGCAGTAATCGGGCTGGCCGGGGGGGCCAACCGGGTCACTTCGGTAGAGCCTGGAACAGGCAGCAACCGTTATTTGAGGCATACTGTCAATGTCATCCACGGCACGCTGCAATTGAAGGTCTGGTTGCTCAAGGTTACTACCCAGTGCCACATAAGCGGTTTCTGCCATCAGGACTCTCCGGACTGATGTGCTGACGAGGCATCACCACTGCGAGGCTTGCGCCTGCGCCGTCTGCGTTTATTGCCCTGCTTTTTCTGCCCGCCATGGCTGGTAAGCGACCGGATCATGGCATGACGGCCATGTTCATCCAGTTCCTGTATTTCTGTCCACCATTGACCGGACGCCGACAGGTTTTCACCGGCTTGCTCCCGGAGTATCAGGAAGTCATAGGCCGCACGAAATTTGGGGTGCTCCAGCAAGGTTTCAATCAGTTTGGGCTGTCTGCGTTCCAGTCGAATCTGCAGATCCCAGATATCACGAACCACCATGGAGAACCGGCGGGGAATCGCGGTGTGATGACACTGGTTCGTGATCACCGTCATGGAAGCCTGCTGGAATGCCGGAACAGGCGGAATACCCTGGTCCATAAGCTCTCTGGCCATTCGCCTCATAGGTGCCCATAAAAGTGCGGCGAACAGGAACGCTGGTGTCACAGGACGATTTTGTCTGACTCGCTTGTCGGTACTGTCCAATGCTTCAATGATCAGGTGACCGGCAAGTCTGTCCTGTTCGTGCAAGCAATGCGCTGTTCCTGGAAACAGTGGATCAAACAACTGGTATTCCTGCAGTAATTCAAACGTACGTACACCCTGACCGGACTGCAGCAGCTTCAGAACCTCATCAAACAATCGTGCAGCTGGAATATCGTGCAACAACTGCCCAAGATCCCGAATGGGTTGCTCGGTTTCCGGTGCCATCGTGAAGTTGAGTTTAGCCGCAAACCGAATGGCCCTGAGCATGCGAACCGGGTCTTCATGGTAACGGGTAACCGGGTCGCCAATCAGTCGCAGGGTACCGGTGCGAATGTCATCAACCCCGTTGCAGAAATCCACCACACTGAAGTCACGCCCATCGTAGTAAAGGGCATTAACGGTAAAATCCCGGCGCATGGCATCGTCTTCCATGGTGCCATAAACATTATCCCGGAGAATTCTTCCGGATTCCGAGTGCCGGGACTTTTCCTGACCATGGTGCTGTTCATGGGTGGCACGGAAGGTGGCTACTTCAATCATTTCACGACCGAAGAGCACATGAACCAGTTTGAAACGTCGGCCAATCAGTCTGGAATTACGAAACAGCCTGCGGACGTCTTCAGGACTGGCATTGGTCGCGACATCAAAGTCCTTGGGGTGAAGATCAAGATAGAGATCACGGATACACCCCCCCACCAGATAAGCTTCATAGCCCTGGCTGGTTAACCGGTTAATAACTTTGAGCGCATTGTCATTGATGTAGCGACGGGAAACCGGATGTTTATCCCGGGGGATAACGGTTTTCTGCGGGTCGCCCGTTACATCAAATGTGGGCCGGTGGCGTTTTGACCGATTTCTGTTACGCATGAGCCAGAAAATAAGTGTGCCTCCAAGCACCAGGACAGCCATTGCTGTTATAAAACTGTACATTCCGGTACCTGGCATCATAGGGTTTGCAGGATTTGTTTAAGTTGTGAAAAAAATTGCATGGATAAAGTGGCTTACCGTGGTTGTTTGTGGCTTTGACCTGCCTGATCAACTTGACCTGAAGGGTAGGTCCGTAAGGATCAGCGCTTATCATAGCACCGCCGCTGTTTTCACTCCATTTGTCTTGACACCAGTGACAACTGTTGTCGGTTTTTATCAATAAAAAAGTTACCGTGATTCAGAAATTTCACAGTCGGCAACCCGAAAAAATCCTGAACTGAAAATTCAGTACCAGTTGCCACCGGAGTGCTGACCAGAACATCTCCGGCCAGAAATTTTACCAGACGATGTACCAATAATTAATTACAACTGGTATTTACGTACTTCTATTTCTTCACTGGTACTGGGAACAAATCACTTTTCTACTTGTCAGAGTTGTCGGTACGTCCATAAAACTTTTCACAACGTAACGAGAGGATAGTAATTATGAGTATCGAAGCTTCGGGCTTGTTTGGTGATAAAGCCCAATACTTGTTGGTGCACACCACGAACAACCGGGAGAAAGTGGATACCGGTGATGACGTTCTGACAAGATTCTTAGGTTCGAATCAGAGAACTGTACGCATCAAACCTCCCATAGAAAAACTGCTAACGCCTACCCAGCCGGTAGGCGACGACATCAAATTTGGTGCCACCAGCAGAATTGATGTGGTCAAGGAAATGATGGCCGAGCGAAATCTGTTTCAGGATGCTTCTATTGAGGCGGTATTGCCCAGAGTCTATATCAGTTTTGAAAATGGCCTGCGGGTCAAACCTGACGGACTTGTCGACGTTGTCGGCGCTTGCATTGAAATCGACGGCAAATCTTACTACGGAGAGTCCGAAGAGGTCCCTGTTCGGGTCAATCAAGAGCGCATTAGCATGATGACGGACGAGATCCGCAAAGAATTGGGTCCGGATGCAGATGTTTACGATTTCAAATCCCATTATCACACCCTCAATGCAAAACAGAAAGAAGCTTTCAACTTGATGATATTTGGTCACAGAGATGGTTGTGACGCAAAAGACGCGGTGCCGGAGCCACAGGTTGCAGGCCTGCGCCAGAGGGTGATAGAGGAATTGAAAGACCAAGGCGTCAGGGACTACTGGCGGACATATACCGATGATCGCCTGACCCGTAAGCAGGGACTGTCTCAGGCAGTCAAGAACGCCGTGAACGATTTCATCAGTAAGCAGAGCGGTGAAGATAAACTGCGACTCGTCCAGACCCTGAAGCAATCCCTGATCACCCGGGGGCTGCCTGCATCCCTTGGGGATCGCTATGGGCAAACAGTATGGATGCGTGATTTTGGTATTATGATCGATACCCTGAGCAAACAAGACGTCACCCGCCCTGAGGCCCACAAAAAGCTGACGGACTCTCTGGCATCCATTGCCAGCAAGCAGTTCGACAGTGGACTGATTCCTCAGGTAGTGATTCCAGACCCGTATTTGAGCGAATTTGTCTATCAGCGGGTGCTGGGGGGAGACACCGGGAATGGCTGGTACTACAATCTGCGTGACTATATGAAAGAAAAATTCCCCGGGATCACCCTGCCCACTCTGGATTCGGAGTCCCTGAAAACCATCGCACCGGAAGAACTGAAGACCATACTCAACCAGCTTTATGCTAACTACCTAATGGCGAAAGATACGGGTGACCCGGGTGTACCCAATCCGACCCATACCTTAAGGGGCTTACTGACCGATACCCTCGGCACATTAACGCCGGGCACCACCGACAGTGAAATTCACTTTATTCGCTCCATGACCAAACTGCTGGAACTTGCCGGCACTCAGGAGCAAAAGGACGACGTCCGGAAACTGGTTCCCAACCTTGCCCATGCCATGGCTTACCTTGATAAAAAAGTACTGGACCCGGCCAATGGCTTGCCTCAGGGTGGCGATAACCGTGATATGCTCGACACCTGGATGTATCAGAAACTGCTGTGCAGTAATGCCTGTTTTCTCTATCAGGGTTTCACCGGACTGGCCCATCATCTGGAAGAGATCGGCCCCCAGCTCAAGATCGAACTGAGTAAACATTTCCCACCCGGGACAACACCCGTTTCCGGCTTTATTTCCGCCTTGCTTGATGATAATCCGCAGGCCGTCAGCGATGAACTGGCGAAGTTCAAACAGTTGATTAAAGAAACCTTCCTCTATAACAAGGACGGCAAATTTGACCCGAGGGACTTTGTCCATTCGGATAATCCCACCGGCCGCGAGTCCATGAACAAACCCATGGAATATATCTCCCCACTGGTTAATGCCAACAAGGATTTTCTGGAGGGTAAGGAAGTCAACCTGCAGGGGCTGGCACTGGCTATTGAAAACGGACTGATTCAACCGGAAGATCACCCTGCGGTGGTAAAACTGATCAGATCACAACTGACGGAAGCTGGCCTGAAGGTGTTCTCTCCCATCAATATGGCTAACAACCACGAAAAAGACATGCTGATCGATAGCAAAGGTTTTCTGGTATGGCCGCAGATCGAATACCGGATAATTGATGCTCTGACCAATCACATGGAGAGTACTCCAGAGGTTAAAGAGCTGTTGTTGGAGTTGCACGAGGCAGGTGAACGTCGCAATGGATTAAGTGAATGGTATAACACGTATGAATCCGAGGAGGAGAAGAAGGTAATCGTTTATGGTGGAGGAGCCACTGGCCAGGCATGGTCAATCATGTTGATGGAAAAGGCACTGAGCCCTGCCAACCTGACGGGTGAAGAGCCAATGGAAGTCGATGAGGGCAACTGAAAAAATAGTGCCCATCCTGAAGACCCTCTTCCAGAAGGTTGCCCGGTAAAATCATCCATCCGGGTGTCTCCTGAGGAAGGGGGGACAAAAAATTGAGGGTAAATATTCCGTTTTGTGAGGTGAATATAGGTTCTATTTGTCGCACAAAACGGATTTTTTTGTTTAATTCTCTGCACGACCATGTGAATGCAGGAGCAGTTACCGCACAGGGCAGTCTATTCTCGGTCAGCCTCCTGGGACACCCCCATCTATTGACTCCAAAATGATTTATTGTTGAGCTGAGATAAGAACTACTTTAATAGAACAGTCGAGACTTGCAATGAGGCTCTGATAGAAAGTTGTCCTTTTTCTCAGGAGATCTTCTGTGCGATCTGTAAATGAATGTATTGATAGGAGAATACGCTAATGAGTTCAAATCATCAGAAGAAAGTCGCCGTCGTTCTCTCCGGGTGTGGTGTCTACGATGGTGCTGAAATTCATGAATCAGTATTAACACTACTGAGCATTGAACAGCAGGGAGCAGCCTATAAATGCTTTGCTCCTGATATTAATCAACACCACGTCATTAACCATTTGACCGGGGAAGAAAGTCAGGAACAGCGAAATGTTCTGGTGGAGGCCGCCAGAATAGCACGGGGGAATATCGAACCCCTGGCAGCTTTGAAAGTCGCTGACTTTGATGCCCTGATTGTTCCGGGTGGCTTTGGGGCAGCGAAAAACCTGTCGGATTTTGCGTTTAAAGGCGCTGAGCTGCGAGTGCAGGTTGATATGATGGTTGCCGTTAAGGCGTTCTCGGAAGCCGGTAAGCCAATTGGCCTGATCTGCATTGCTCCGGCAATGGCTGGTCGTATTTTTGCCGAAGGCGTTAGGGCAACCATTGGTAATGATGCAGCAACTGCCGAGGCAATGGAGCAAACCGGAGTGACTCACCAGCCCTGTGCAGTTGATGAAATTGTCATTGATGAGCCCCATAAACTGGTGACCACTCCAGCTTATATGTTGGCACAAAATATCAGTGAGGCTGCCGCAGGTATTGGCAAGCTGGTCACTAAAGTGCTGTCAATGACCAGTTGATGATCAGCTTCAAGCCCGGGAATATAAGTAGTTAACCAAGATGTGAATATTCTCTGGCGTTCGCTTTTCATATTTTTACCTGCGAGCAGCTTGAACAAGCCGTTCAATGTGCTCTCTCGGCAGATAACCCAATGCAATGGCTGATTTGATGATCCCTGCGGGCTTAATATCGCCTTGCTCCCCGTAAAAATCGAGCAGTTTAGCGAATATTGAGGGGCAGTCCTTTAATTGAATAAAGTTCCTGACATGGAGAGATTCTAATGTATTTATGGGGATCTTTGCATTCCGTAATGAATCCTCAAATATTGGGTGCTGGAAAAGAGCAAGAATTTTACCTTCATCACGGCCTATATTGGCACCCAGTATTAAACATATAACGCTGCGATGTCTGCAAGGCATATCTTTAATGCCAAGGCCACTCTCCCACCGATTCAAGTCCCAACAGTCAGGATCTGTCGGGTTATTGCTGGCTGGTTTATTTGCCGCAGTACCACTGACAACCGATGGCAACACTCCGGTTTGATCCTTAATATAATTGATCACCCTGTCCAGAAGGAGGGATAATTGTTCTTTATTAAGATTGAACTCGCCATAGGGATTGAGCTTACCGTCACTGCAATACCGGATAATACTTTGTCCGAATACAACAGCTGCACTGCTGTCAGGATTTGTACCCTTTGCAACAACTGCACGGCTATCAGGATTATGTTTACTTTCTGCACGATCAACTGAGGATGGCAAAAAGGGTGATTTTCCAGCTGAAGGATGCATATCAGAAGTCCCCGGGTATTTGATTCAGACGAATATGCTCAGGCTGTGAATATTCTCAGCGGACCGCTAATCATATATTTATGTCTCCGCTGTCAAGTTAAAAATCTTTTCAATGCCTTCTTCCGGCAGATAGCCCAATGCAATGGCTGATTTGATCAACCCTGTGGGCTTAAGCTGAAGAAACGTTTTAGGCCCACCTGCGCAGATAGTCAACAGTTCACCTAATATTTTTGAAGTTGAAGCACCTTGGTGTTTCTGAAGAATGCCCCTGAAGTCGAGAGATGTTATATCTGTTTTGAGATCCCCTGCCCGCAATGATTCTTCAAATAGTGGGTGCTGAAAAAGAGCACGAATTTTATCTTCATCAGCCCCTATATAGGTACTAAGTATGTCAAAAACGAGTTTGCGATAACGGACATGCAACAATACATTCAAGCCATATCCTTCCGTACTGAATAACCTACTCTCCCAATTATTCCATTCCCAACGGTCAGGATTTGTCAGGTTATTGCTGGCTGAGTTTTGTTCCGCACCACCACTGACAATTGATGGCAGCTCCACTCCGGCATTCTCAGCAATATACTTGACTGTCTTGCCCAGAAGACCGGATAACTTGTCTTTATTGAGTTCGCCCTTGGAGTTTGAGCAATATCGCATCATAATTTTAGCTAAACTAACAGCTTGCGTGCTATCAGAATCCTTTCTGTCCCCTACGCAATAAGGAGAGGGCGGAAAAGGGGGTAATTCACCAACCGGAGCTGAGCTTTTCATGCTAGATCACCATTAATATTTCATTCAGAGGAATATACTATGATTGGACAACTAACCGGCAAAAATGTTCCATATTGATAATGTCTGAGAATCCAGATGGGGACTAACAGCCTCCTTCTGATACCCAACAATCCCGTTAATCCAAGATAAAGTGTCTACCAGTCGGTCTAACCTGGTTTGATCCATTGCTTCAGGTGTGAATGGATCAGCCAGGTTACTCAGCAGGTGAGCAGTGTCAGGGTACTGAGTCCGCTGCGCTTCTGTGAGCGTGATGCAATTGCCGAAGTCGTTAAACCAGACATCTATGTGGCCATCGGGTTTGAAACTTAACATGATATTGTCAGGGTGACAGTCTCCATGAACAATGCCATGCCCTAAGGCAAGCTCACACCATTTTTCCTGTACCTGAAAATGAACTTTATCCAGTACAGACTTGAAAAGATCATCATCAACCAGATTTACACCAAAACACCTTTGGTAGACTTCTGACCGCAACTGCTGGTTTTCCGGGTTGATCAATGTATTCAACGCATGCCCATCCTGAAGGTGTTCCATGATCAGCAGGTTATCAGCGTCAACTGCTTCGGTTATCTTTGGCACCCTGAAGGTTAATTTGGTTGCCTGTGGCAAGAGAGTATCAAGTCTTACTGTTTGTTCCGTTTGTTCCAGTGCTTCTTTGAATGCAGCCTGGTTCTTTTTCTCTTCTTTAAGATTGCACTGCCGGATCAATGGATTAGTCATTTCCCGGATGGCCATTCTAATTTCTTTTGGCATGAAAAATAACAGCATTCTTATGGATTTTAACCCTGCTGCCAAATCATTGGCTTTCCAGTCCGGAACCACTTTGGCCACCAGCGATTCTTCATCTTTTTTAATTTCAAAGCAGGAGCGTATCGTTCCTGTTTCAATATGGCGTTCCACTGAATAAGCTTTACATCCGGCTTTATCCAGGATTGATCTCGGAACGGTAACAGGTATTTCAGGATTGTTAGCCAAAACGACATCAATCCTGTATTGACCATTCCATGCAGGATCTTCTGACGCAAAGAGTGCTGCAAATGGCCTGCGGTTATCAGGATGCCAATGACAGCAACCATTTGCGGAAGGACCCCATGTTCAAGCTGGCTGTCGGTCGCATTCCTCTGAATGCCGAGACCCATATGGCATCAGCCCCCACATTTACACGACTCGGGAAGGGCTTGTCCCGCAGGGGTTAAGGTGGTGGAGTATAAAGACCGTGTTAAGTTACATCTGCCCAGCAGCAACCCAATGAAAGTGTTGCTGCAACGAGTGACAGAGGCTTTTGCTGCTCTGCCAGTCCTCAAACCGGAATAAGAGACACAACTTTTAAGTTGGCAGGCGTTTTATTGAATCAACTGAAAGAGGTTGAGGGTTCAGTGCCCCTGGTGTCAGGCAAATCGGTATGTTTTTTGACAAAAAGCCATGGCGGGACACAATATCACCGCAGAGAAATACGCTGCTACGATCTGACAGGCTATGTTTGTTCAAAAAAAATCAATCATTCGAGCTATAGCAGCGTTTATGAAATATGCGGGCTAGGTCAATAGTTCTATTGTTGTCATCCCCAGACGATTCTCCAACTGGAAACAGGTAATCCCGGAAGAAACCATGCAGTCACCTTCCTCCTCAGTAACCGCAGACACGGCATCCCCGTTAACAGCCACTAAAGCCGGAAGGCACCAGCCAGCAAACAGCCGAAAACAAGAAAGAAAGCGATCCATGTCAGGTTACCAGGTGGAACAGACAACAACGGGCACTGGAACATTTCCACCGCATCAACTGCAAGCTGAATCCGGGCCCATCCCACCCATAAAGCGCAGGCGTGTTACTGACAACAGCAGGAGGATTGTGTGTTCTGCAACTTCGCTACCTGCTAATCCGGAGCCAATGGAGACCGAACCGGCCATGCCTGCTGACGCAGCTTCCAAGCTTCAGGGAGTGATCAGTTCCCTATCAAGAAACCTGCCAACAGTCAGCGACAACAGGCTATTAACTGGCAATGAACATACCTCAGCGATGGTGCAGGTCATGCCTGAACCAATGAAGGATGTAC
>NZ_JBLYNV010000022.1:0-77661 GCF_049310165.1 Endozoicomonas sp. ALE010
AATTAGCCTGGCGACCATAGAAGGTTAGAACCACCTGATCCCATCCCGAACTCAGCAGTGAAATGACCGATCGCCGATGGTAGTGTGGGGTTTCCCCATGTGAGAGTAGGTCATCGCCAGGCACCCAACAGAAAAGCCCGGTTGAGTAATCAACGGGGCTTCTTTTCTATATGCTTAAAATCCTCTTTTTGTTAACGCTGTTTTTGATTGCCTCTCGATAACTGTGCCCGGGTAATGCAGTCTTGTGTAAGATGTTCTTGCGCCAAACTTTGTGGTCTTAGTTCCAGTCGTCATCAGTATCAGCATTAGCATTAGCATCACCATCAGGATTCATTTTTTTTTTAAATTCCTCTATGATTGTGTTAAAGGAATCTGGTGCCTTGGCCTCGCTTTTTTTAGAGTTTGCAGCGGAGCGATCGCTTTTTTTGGCTTCAGGCACTTTTCTTAATTTTTGTAAGTTTTGTTCATTGCGAATTTCGTTTAAAAGTGCAACTCTTCCAGAATCTTGACCTTTAACTCCACTACTGGCTTGCGTGGTTTGACTTCCGGCTGATGGTGCTGGCTGTCGCGGAGGAGGAGGTGGTTTATGTCCACCATCTGTTTGGTCTTTAGCTCCACCACTTTTTATGCTTTTGCCAGAAGGTAGTGGTGGTGGCGGTGGTGGTAATGGTTTACTACCATCAGTTTGCCCTTTAGCACCACCGAATTTTGTGGTCTTGCCAGAAGGTACTGGCGGCGGCGGTGGTGGTGTCGGTACTGATTTACTACCATCGGTTTGGCCTTTAGCTCCACCACTTGTTTTGTTTTCAGAAGATGGTGGTTTTGGTGCTGGCCAGGTTGGGCGATTTGATGTTGGTAGTTTTGGTAGTTTTGGTAGTTTTGGGCGTTTTGGTGGTGTTTGTTCTTCGGGTCGTGGGGGTACTATTGGTGGTAGTTTATTTCCATTGGGTTGTATTTCAGCGTCACTGTTCTCTGTAGTGTTGCTGTTACTGGGTATCGGTGGTAATACTTTTTTGGCTTGTAAGGTCTGTGGCTTTTCAGTAGCTGATTCTTGATGCAGGCCTGAGGTAATGTTTGCGTCAATACTGTCTTGAGGTACTTCAGCATCACTTACTGCTGGAGCTTTGTTACTTGAGTCAGCAGAACTGCTACTCAAAGAGTGATTATTGCTTTCATCCATTTCAGCGTCGGGCTTGGCATCAACACCGATGTGGTCAGTTTTATTGGTTACTGGCTTTGCATGCAACATTCTCAGTTGTTTTGCTGTGTCAAGCTGTTGCGAAGTAACAGTGCCTTGCACTATTTTGGCTTGTCGACGATACCTCTTGGCATTTTTTGTCTCATCCTTCGTGTCTTTTTGATATGCATTTCTGGCCAGCTCACAGGCGGTATGCGCAACAACCAATTGATCATAGGCTTCTTTCTGATCAGAGTTTTCTATTACTGATCCTTGAACATGATTTTTGAGTGTTTTTATTTCCTTTTCAGGCAACCAGCCCTGTTCCTCAGACACAAGTTCTTTAAAGTGACTATCAATGCAAGCATGATTGAAGGATTGTAAAGCCAAATTAGAATTGGTATTTGTTGGATCCAGGCTTTGTAGGCTTTCCCATGGTTTGGTTAATTCTACTCCTCTATAAGCAGTCAGGAATGCTTCAGGATGTGTGATGGCTTCTGGTGTCAGATTCTGTTGGTCTTTAAAATATATTTCGACACTGGAATCAAATTGTTTCAGTCTGGAATTCAATGTTTCATACAGGCTTTTATATTCTTTTTGTAGACTTTTAAATTCATTAAATTTATTAACTTCTCTTTCTTCAATTTTTTGGATTGTAGCTTTTGTTGGTTTTCTTTTGCCTTCTAATAAATTTTCATTAACTGCCGTTGCTTTCGCCTCATTTTTTATGATTTGAGAGGCAGTTGTTAGTTTTTGATTAAGTCTTGTAATTATTTTGGGTATTATTTCACGTTGTTCTTCTAAATCTTTTATTTGTATATCTGTGCTTTTTTTGACTTTATTAACATACTTGTTATATTTTGTATCAGCTTCTTCCAAGAATGGATATATTATTGAATTTCTTACTTCTATAATTTGATCTGATAAATATTTATTCTCTTTCAGATTATTTCTTGTTTTGCACCAAGTCGCTACTTTTTCAACATCTTCGGAAAACATGTCGATCATAGTATCTCTTAGTGCTTTTCTATGCTCTTTGCATAAGTCATAACCAATCGTTTTGGCAGCCTTGTACAGACCTTTTACCACTTCACACTTTTGCTTGGTCAATTCAAGGGTTGGAGTATCTTCTTTACAAGGATCAATGCTTCTGAGGTGATTTGGCATTTTCTCAACAAGTATTGCCATTTGAGCATTAATTTTTTTAATTAGAGGGTCTGTTATTTTGGGTGGCAGGCGATGGTGATCGCCGAGTCTCTTTACTTCCTCGTATAATTGAAGGAGCTTTTCTCCCGAGTTGCAGGATTTGATTTCGTAAGAGAGATATCTCTTAACATCTGATTGAACAAGCTTCTGGAATTTTTTCTGGCTGATAAATTCGCAGTCATTTGGAATTTCGTTAGGAAGCATCAAAATACTATCAATATGATCCGATGTATTTTGAACTTCTTGTGTTAAAAGTTTGACCCGTCTGCTGGTCATGGATTCTTGGAACTTATGCATTTTTTGACTGCGAGCATATTTTTCTGGATTAATTCGCTCTATTTTAAGGTAATTCTCAATCTTTCGTCCCCACTTGGAAACCAGCTTCCCATGACTATCCAATATTTTACTGTCCTTGCCTGATTCAATTCCAACGTACCTTGCTGGTTTTTGGTCAGGTAATTTTATCTGGTTATAGGAGGGGGGTGATATGCGTTGACTGTCCATGTCTGTATCCACAAATTACAAGTTCATTTTTGAATAATAGCGCACCTTAACTGGATCAATATAAGGGCAGCTTTAAATCAAAATAATTTATTATCGAAAGGCTAAGAGTCATATTTTTGGCAGACTTTATTTGATAAATAACTAATTAAATCAGCAGGTATTTCAATTGAATTGAACAAATAAATGTGGGCTAACGTTGAAGATATATATACCAAGAGTTTAGCCATCATGGAAAACCAAATACAAATAACCATAACCTTTCTGATCTATTTTATTGCCATGCTGGGGGTTGGTTATATTGCCTGGCAGAGAACCCAGAACTCCTCTGACTATTTTCTTGGCGGACGCTCACTGGGGCCGTGGTCGGCGGCATTAAGCGCCGGTGCTTCTGATATGAGTGGGTGGCTATTATTGGGCCTGCCAGGGTATGCGTTTGCGGCTGGTTTTGAGGCGATCTGGCTGGGGCTGGGGCTATTGGGAGGAACCTGGTTGAACTGGCTTCTGGTGGCCCGTCGTTTAAGAATATACAGTGCGGTTGCGAATGACTCTTTGACGCTTCCCGAATTTTTTTCCAACCGTTTCTCCGATCTGAAGTATATTCTGCAACCGGTCAGTGCGGGTTTTATCCTGATTTTTTTTCTTTTTTACACCAGTTCAGGATTGGTAGCCGGTGGCAAACTCTTTGAATCTGTTTTTGGCTTCGACTACCAGCTGGCAGTGATTCTTGGCATGTTGAGTGTGGTCTCTTACACCCTGTTTGGTGGTTTCCTGGCGGTCTGCTGGACCGACCTGGTGCAAGGCCTGCTGATGTCGGCAGCACTGCTGATCGTTCCGGTGACCGTGCTGGAAGTCACCGGAGGTGCCGGGCAGGTGATGGCCGACATTAACCAACTGAACCCCCATCTGACCAGCATGTTCACTGATGTTCGGGGGGAAGCGCTTTCTGTGATTACGGTTTTGTCATTATTGAGCTGGGGGCTGGGGTACTTTGGCCAGCCACACATTATGGCGCGTTTTAAAGCGGTGCAGTCCAGTCATCAGCTAACCTTGGCACGGCGTATTGCGGTTTCATGGACTGGAATCTGTATGCTGGGTGCTTTGCTGGTTGGTTTAACCGGAATCATATATACCCAGCGGCAGGGATTGGTATTAGACGACCCGGAAGCTATTTTTATGCTGATGGTGAATACCCTCTTTCACCCGGTCATAGCCGGTATTCTCCTGGCCGCGATTCTGGCCGCTATTATGAGTACCGCAGATTCTCAGTTGCTGGTTTGTTCTACTGCGGTAGCAGAGGATTTTTATCGCAATATGCTGCGTCCCAATGCTACTCAGGCTGAGATGCTGTTGGTTGGCCGTATTGCCGTTGTCGCTATTGCGGTGCTGGCCACGGTGCTGGCACTCAACCCGGACAGTTCGGTGCTGGAGATGGTGTCTTATGCCTGGGCAGGGTTCGGTGCCGCCTTTGGTCCTGCGCTGCTGTTTTCCCTTTACTGGAAGCGGATGAATGGGTTGGGAGCCCTTGCCGGTATTGTTGTGGGAGGCGTAACTGTGGTGGTATGGCGTTCGCTCAGTGGGGGAATTTTTGAAGTTTACGAGATTATTCCCGGTTTTATCGCGGCGTCAGTGGCAATAGTGGTGTTTAGCCTGTTGGGAAAAGCACCTTCTGATGCGGAGTCCGAAACCTTTCAGGAGGTGCAGGCGCTTGTGAAATCACCATCCCCTGACAATAGACAAGCTGGTTGTTGATTAATTATGGCGCGGATAACGCCAGAAGTTAGGGCTGAAAGGCAGTGTCAGGGTGGTATCCACACCGGCAAGAGAAGCTTCCGGATGATATTTGCTCAGATGGTAGCGCACCCGCTGCTCCTGTTGTCTGGAAACATCCACCATAATCAGATGTTTGCCTTTTACCAGATCATCGTGGAATCGGGCCGTTTTGTAATTCTCGCGGGTGATCCCTGCCAATCCACCACTCCAGGCACCAAACATGGTAAAGACACCAGCGACCACCAGAAGGGCGGGTAGCGGGATCTCTATCCCGATTGGGTTCCACCACTCAATCACTGTGGCCGCCAGCAGGCCGACAACACCGCCAATGAGGGCTCCCAGTTCTCCGGAGTGAATGACATCGTTTTCCTGCAGCATATTGGCACTGTGAACCTGCTTGTGATACAGGCCAGCTTCGTTTCGGCTTAAAACATGGAGATGCCAGTTGGTGATGCCATCCCGGTGCAGGTCTTCAGTAATTTTGGTGACGCTGTCCAGAGAGCCGGTCAGGTAGTAAAGACGTTTCATGGTAAACTCCTGCTTTACTGCGCGCAGAATCTAAGAATAGAGTATAGATTATCCGGGAGGCTGCCTGAGAAGAGATCACCTCGCTGCTATTCTTGCCGGGGTGTTATTCCAGGCCTGCCAGAGGCCCACGTTGTTTTAGGTGAGTTGACGATGAAGCAAATAAAAGTTGCAGTCAGAAAGAAAGGATCCCGAAGCGCTCAGGAATTCAGTGAAGCAGATAATGAGCTGAAGCAGACTCTGGAGCGACTGGCAAAAAAGGGACTGAACCCTATGCAGATGTGCCAGAAGCTGATTGAACACGAGGTGAAGCATCCCGGCGGCGGGGACTGGACCTACGACCGGGTCGTTGAAGAGTGTGAGCGGTTGAAAGTGTGATGCCCCGGCAGCGGGTTGGCGAGGTTGCCTGAGCGCAACCTTACCATTTGCCGTTATTTTTTTGTGTCCTTCAGCAGGTTCTGGAAGCGGCGCAGCTTCTCTTCCTGAGTCAGCTGAGGGACTGTTTCCGACGGCTCCTGAATAAGCGGGCTGTAATCCAGCGTTGAAGCGTCCGCTGCTGTTTCCTGAGGTGTTGCGCGTTCCTGAAGCCAGGCATCCATCACATCAAGGGCCTCCAGCAACCCCTGATGTTCATCCGATACAGTCAGGTCCTCAGCATCCGCCAACTGATTTATTTTTTTTACCAGGTTACTGCGAATCTGGAGAATTCGTTCCTCCGAGATCTGCTCCCTGTTCTGTTCCAGCCATTGTCTGGCTGACTCTCCATTGGTGGCCATGGTGAATAGTTACCCGTGCTGATGAAACTGATCAAGGGTTCAGTTCTGCTGAAAGGCATGAATTTCAGCGTTGAAAAAAATGCAATGATAGAAAGTTACGTTGAAAAATTCATCTACTATTACCAACAGTCGGTTATACCCTTAGGGATGCTATGGCTTTTCTCGGTAAATACGATCCAGATACCGGTGGCCAATCTACGTACAATTTCGTTATCTTACGATGTCTTTTTTTAACGATCTTATTGGCAGGATGTCTTGACCAGTGTAATTCAGACTCAGTTGGCATTGATGGTGCAACAGTTGGAAAAGCTGTTATCTCAACCTGTGCCTGAAAAGCGGCTGGTCAGAATTGAGCTCCCTTTCCCGGCCATTCACCTACAGGGCTTTCTGGCGGCACAGGATGGCTGTGAAAAAGCATTCTGGAGAGACCGGGAAGGCGATCATGCTATCGCGGCGCTCGGTTACAGCTGGTCAGAAACATTATCCTGCCGACAGGACCTGGCTTGTGCATTTGCCAGTGCTCACAAAATCCTGAGCCATTTGCCGGCGCATAGGAGCAGTCACTGCCTCTGCTACCTCTCTTTTGCGGATGATGAAGCGTCAATCTGGCCTGCTTTTGGTTATGGCAGGGTCATCCTGCCACTGCTGGAACTGGTTCAGACTCGCAAGGGAACGGTGTTGGGTGTGAACCTCAGGTCTGACAATACTTTGGAATACCATGGCAGTATTCGCAAGGCTCTGGAGATTATCGCAGCACTCAACTACTGCCAGCAGTTACCCGAGGCTGACTTTACGTTTCAGCTCGCAGGTTATCAGCCTGATGCCAATGTCTGGAACCAACTGGTGGACAAGGCCCGGCAGGCGTTTGCATCGGGTGTGCTGGATAAGGTGGTGCTATCCCGGGAAACGTGTCTGAAACTTGAGGGGCATCTCTCCCCATTCTCATTGCTTTACGCATGGCAGCAGGCGAATCCGCATTCCTATCAGTTCCTGTTTCAGGGGCAGGGGCAAACGTTTTTTGGCTGCTCTCCGGAGCGACTGGTGAAGCGACTGGAAAATATTATTTCTACCGAGGCCCTGGCAGGTACCATTGTCCGCGGTCAGAACCTGCTTGAAGATGCTCAGCTGGAAAGCCTGCTGATGAGCGATGGTAAAAATATCCATGAAAACCGTCTGGTTCTGGATGATATCTGCCATAGGCTGCAACCCTTCTGCCAGTCCCTGGAAGCGGATCGCAGCCACTCGATTGTTAAATTGCGCCATATTCAACATTTGCGTTACCAGATTCGTGGTGTACTGAACCACGACGTGAGTGATCAACAGTTACTGGACGTACTTCATCCGACCCCCGCAGTGGGGGGCGCTCCAAGAGGGGATGCATTCTCCTTTATTGCCGCCAACGAACCCTATGCTCGTGGCTTGTATGCCGGTGTGTGTGGGATTGTTGGTGTTCAAAAGAGTGATTTCAGTGTGGCAATTCGCAGCGCCCGTCTGGCTGATAATGCCCTGATGCTTTACTCCGGTGCGGGTATTGTGAAGGACTCGGTGGCCGAAGAAGAGTGGTCCGAGCTGGGCAATAAAATTGCCACGGTACTGGATATTCTTGATCGTCATCAGACCGGTGATATCGCTGTATTGTCGGGTCAGGCAGGGCAACGTGTAGACAGTGACCATGATTATGCAGCACTCTCTTCACGTACCTGCTGACAACCCTGAAAAGTTCAGAAGCGATGAAAGTAGTGCAATACTTTCATTTATTCTGGTTGATCGGATACGATATTAAATTAATTATCAATCCCCAATTTCATGATCTGATCAATTAATTCTTGTGTTAAACAACCTGACGCAATTAATCCTGTAATAATTTTGTTTAGTGGTATTCCTTTGGCGCGACAAGCTTCAAAACTAAGTCCCAGCAGATTGTCATCATCCAGAACGACTTCAGGGAATTCCAACTGTAAGCTGAGGATATCAGCATTTGATCGGAAGGCATTCTTGATTTTTTCTTGAGGACAGCTGACTGCTAATAATAGATGTTCGATTTGTTCAATAATAAGTTCACTCTTGTTATCTTCCCTGGCAGCATAATAAGCTTGTTCAACGCTATCATCTCTCTCGTACAGAGCGAATTGCCAGGATTCCCACTCTTCTTTAATAAATGTTGTTGGGTTGTTGCTGGAAGTTTCAGAAGATTCGCCAAGTTCAGGGTTGGTTTCGTACAACCCTACCTGACACTGATAGTTGGTGTTTAACACAGAGATAAACTGACTCATAAGTTTTTTGTCGTTGTCAGCCAGGTTTCCGTGGGCCACAGATAATCTGGAGAACTCTGTTGCAAGCTGTGAGGCTGCCTGATTCTGGAGTGCATTAAAGGGATCCTGGTGACTCGTTGGCCTGGTGGCGGATGCACTGCGTGAAGCTGATTTCCCAGTATCAGGGATACCTTCGTTGTATATTCTATTGATAAGATTTTCCTGCACAAGTCCTCTTTTGATCGCAGTCTCAATAAAGGGCTTTGCTTCTACAAGACGGGTTTCAAGTATTGCTCTAAATTGAAAAGGGGTGTCATCTTTTAATACAATTGCAATGAGATGATCATTGAAATATTGTGGATCAATGGCTCGTAAAAAATCTGTCAAAAGTTCAGTTCTATGATCAAAAGGTATATTTTTAACGATATCTTCAATAGCATCATATTGTTGGCTATCAACTAAATTGTTTTGCCATTCATTCCAGTCCCAGCGCTTTGGATCAGTAGGATTAGCCAGGTGATAAAGTCCGGGAGTTAACGTGAAGCGTGTTGACGATAACTCGTTCAACCGACTAATGGTTCTGGCAAATAATGATTTTCTGATATCACTGATATTAACGGCATTAGTTTGCCGTTGTTCATTGATTTCTGTAGATTTTTTAATAAAATTTTCGGCCAGTTTATTGATGTCATCAGTTTCCTTCAGTGAATTGCCCATTGATTCTTGATAAGTTAATGGTCTACCGGTAGCAGAAGCAGAAAAAGTTGTGTCCACAATAATACACCTCAAAAAATGTTTGACAGAACCTGCCTGTAGAGAATATAAGCAGCCGTTAAAGTAATGGTTTGATAAATAACCCTGTGGAATTAGAGTCTCAAATTGAGGAAAAGTTCATAACCATATCAACAGCCCATGACTACCGGGCTGGAATCATCTTCGGCAGTTCAGGCCTTTCCTGATGAAAGGTCTGGAAAGTCCCATCATCACTGGCTGCTCATGCGGTGAGTTTTTCATGACAGTTAAAACCAACGACGCAAATATCAACAGCATCTGGTCTGCAGTGCTGATCGAAGAACTGTGGCGACTGGGTATCCGGCATTGCTGTATTGCCCCGGGATCCCGCTCAGCACCATTGACCTTTGCCGTAGCAGATCATCATGGTATGACCCGCCATATTCATTTCGATGAACGAGGGGTTGGTTTCTTTGCCCTGGGTCTGGCCAGGGCCACAGGAGAACCGGTGGCTTTGATCACTACTTCAGGCACTGCGGTTGCTAATCTCTACCCGGCGATTATCGAAGCTCACCAGTCGGGTATACCGCTGGTGGTTCTGACGGCTGATCGCCCTCCCGAGTTGATTGACTGCGGTGCAAATCAGGCCATTGATCAGCTGAATATCTTTGGTAACTACACCGGCGCGACGCTGGACTTGCCAACGCCGGGCAGGTCCATCTCCCTCCGTTGGCTGCTGGGCAGTATTGATCAGGCGTATGCCCGATCATCAGCGCTGGGGCTGCCTCTGCATATCAACTGCATGTTTCGGGAGCCGCTCTACCCCCATCAGGTGGAAGCAACGGTTTCTATTGAAAATGACGTCTATCTTGCCAGTATCCAACCATGGATAACCTCATTAACGCCTTATACTGAGTACTTTGTACCAGAGTTAACCCGGCTGCCTGATAGTGGTCGCTGGCAGCATTTTGCCGATGGTAAAGGCCTGATTGTGGTGGGGCGGGTGATGCCTGAGACTGACGTTAATATCATTGTGCAGTTATCCGAACGCCTGGGCTGGCCATTAATTGCCGATGTTCAATCACAGCTGCACGGTCACCGGAAAACCATCAGGCACGCTGACCTGTTACTGGCCAGTTCTGCCAGCGAAAGTCTATTCAATAAGGTCGATCGTGTGCTACAGATTGGCGGTTACCTGACGTCGAAACGATTGGATCAGTTTATTGCCCGGCACCATTGGCAGGAATACTGGATGCTTGACCCTGCTCCCAGAAGAGTCGATACAGGGCAGCGGCAGAGTGTGCGCCTGGTGGGTGATATTGATTCGGTTTGTCGTCAACTGTTGCTCAACAGTGAAGCGATACAGGCTGACAGAGAATGGAGCACACCATTTACAGCCCAGGCAGAAAAGCTTGGTGAATTGCTGAAAAGTCAACGACCAGAGCAGCTTAATGAGCAATGGCTCGGTGCTTCTCTGGGGGAACTGTTACCACCCGGAAGCCACTTATTTCTGGGGAACAGTCTGCCCATTCGCATGGTGGATATCTTCTCAGCACACCATTTGCCCGGGGTTTATGCCAGCCGTGGCGTCAGTGGCATTGATGGGCTGATTGCTACTGCGGCAGGATGTGCTGCCGGACACCAGGGGCCAATGGTGTTATTGATCGGGGACATCTCTTTCCTCCATGACCTTAACTCCCTGCAATTGGCTGCACGGAGCAAAACGCCGATGGTTATTGTGCTGATCAATAACGACGGTGGTGGTATTTTCTATGTGACCACCAAAGGGTGTAGCAACGAGGTTGCCCATGTGACTAATGATTATTTTGTCACACCCCACGGTCTTACAGCAGAGCATGCGGCTGAGATGTTCAGAATTGGTTACTCGGCACCGCAATCCATTGATGACTTTACCGCGCAGTTTCATAGAGCCTGCAGTCAGGCTGGTTGCTCCATTATTGAAGTCTTTACTGAATCCGGCCTTGGGGCAAAAAGTATTGAACAGGCCGTCGCTATGGCGAAAACACTGTGAACCTGTCTTACTACTGCGCTGGTGATGTTCATGCGCCAGTCCTGGTGTTACTGCATGGGTTTCTGGGCAGTGCAAACGACTGGGGCTCCCTGCTGGCAGCGCTGAAAGACGACTATTGCCTGATTGCTGTTGACCTGCCGGGCCACGGCTCAAGTCTGTGGCTGGAGGAAGATAAGCAGGGCGCTGACTACTTCTGCTATCGCCTGGAACAGACGGTTCAAACCATTGAACAGGTGGAAGGCATCTGCCTGAAACGGTTCAACCTGCTGGGCTATTCACTGGGAGGACGTCTGGCCATGGCGTATACCACTGCTTTCCCCCAGCGAGTGGCGCAGCTGTTACTGGAAGGAGCGCATCCCGGGCTGGTCAGTGAGCAGGAAAGAAGCGAGCGTTATCGGTCAGATCTGCAATGGGCCAGACGCTTTACTGAAGAATCAGTGGCTGATGTGCTTTTGGACTGGTATAAACAGCCGGTTTTTTCTGACCTAGATGATAGCCAGATTGGCTCTTTGATTGCTGAGCGATCAAAAGGCAGTGGTTCGATTCTGGCTAATGCCTTGATGGCATTCAGTCTATCGAAGCAGCCAGACTATCGCCGGGCACTTTCCCGGCTCAAGGTTGATTGTCAGCTCAGCGCTGGTTCACCACTGTCCGTTCATTATTTTTATGGTGAAAATGATCACAAGTTCGGGCAGCTTGGACAGCATTTGCTGACAGAGAATGTGATACACAGTGTCCACCCGGTGACCGGGTGTGGACACAATGTTCATCGGGAGCAACCAGAGGCTATGGCCCGGTTGCTCAGAGAGCTCTTCTGAAGAGCTATAAGGAGTTGGATATGAGCAAGCAGCTGGATTCAGGTGTGATCTGGGAAAACCTCAGCGGTGATTATGAGGACATTCTCTATCACCGGGCAGAGGGTATGGCCAAAATTACCATTAACCGCCCGGAAAAGCGCAACGCCTTTCGCCCACAAAGCATTGTAGAAATCCAGAAAGCCCTGGAGTCGGCACGCTTTGATGAGTCGGTGGGTGTGGTGATTCTGACCGGTGCCGGAGATCTGGCTTTCTGTTCCGGTGGTGACCAGAGCGTTCGCGGCGATTCGGGCTACAAGGATGATAAAGGAACTCATCATCTGAATGTTCTCGATCTGCAACGTCAGATCAGAACCTGTCCAAAGCCGGTGATTGCCATGGTGGCCGGTTATGCCATCGGTGGTGGTCATGTCCTGCACCTGGTTTGTGATCTGACGATTGCGGCGGATAATGCCCGTTTTGGTCAGACCGGCCCGAAAGTGGGGTCATTTGATGGTGGTTTTGGTGCCAGCTATCTGGCACGTATCGTTGGTCAGAAAAAAGCCCGGGAAATCTGGTTCCTCTGTCGTCAGTACGATGCCAGACAGGCTGAAGATATGGGGCTGGTCAATACCGTTGTGCCTCTGGCAGAGCTGGAGCGGACAACCGTAGAATGGTGTCGTGAGATTTTGCAGCACTCTCCTCTGGCGCTTCGCTGCCTGAAATCCGCCATGAATGCCGACTGCGATGGTCAAACCGGTCTTCAGGAGCTGGCGGGTAATGCGACACTGCTTTTCTATATGAGCGCAGAGGCACAGGAAGGACGGGATGCTTTCCTGGAAAAACGTCAGCCGGATTTCAGTCGGTTTGGTCGTAATTCCTGAAGCATGAAAGACTGTAAGGCCGATATCCTGAGGTATCGGCTGCCTTTAAAGCAGCCGTTATGGCTGAAGCACACCTGCCTGAATAAGCGGGAAGGGCTGATTTTGCGTTTGCGTATCGGTGACCGATGGGGTTATGGCGACATAGCGCCACTGCCCGGGTTTAGCCGTGAGAGTCTTGCAGACGCGGAAGAACAACTTCAGGCTTTCTGTCGGGCCGTTAATGGTGGCAGGCCGTTATCTATCAACAGTGCTTTTCTCACTGATGTTCTGCATTTGCAGCCAGTACCGTCAGTGCTGTTTGGTATTGAGTCGGCTCTTTGGTGGTTGCAACAGGATCATTGGTTTGACCCGCCAGCAACCGGACCACTTTTGCTGGGTAGCACCGAGGATATCCTCCGCCGACTTGCACTGTGGCAGGGAAACTGGCCGACCGAGTTCAAGTTGAAAATAGGCCGAGACTCAATAGAAGACGACTGTGTCAGAATTAACCAGGTTCTGCAGGCTTTGCCAACGTCCGTCAGCATCAAGCTGGATGCCAATCAGCAATGGACATTGGATCAAGCCATCAGGGTCGCTGCCTCTATTGATGTCGAGCGAATTGCTTATGTTGAAGAGCCGACCGCGCATGTGGCCGAATTCTCACAACTCTACGAGCAGACCGGGCTTCGCTTTGCCCTGGATGAAACGGTCCAGCACCCAAAATACCATCTAAAACCCATGCAGGGTCTGGTGGCCATTGTGATCAAGCCGACGCTGGTGGGTGGTTTGGCCCGTTGCCGACAGCTGGTGACAGCCGGCAAAAGCGTTGGTGTCAGGACTGTTTTCAGCTCTTCTTATGAGTCGTCTATTGGATTGCACATACTGGAGCAGCTCAGCGCTCAGTGGACACCGGAAGAACGACCTGGTCTGGACACTTTATCGGCTTTTACCGACAGCCTGACCTCTGCAAGGATTTTTGCCGGTCAGCCGGTTGCCATTAACCCCGCTTTTTTTCAGTAATACAGAGCTGAACAGAAGCATAGCAGAACGCCGTTGATGAAAACGATCTTCCCCGAATTGCAATACTGTCCCCTGCGTTATCGAGCCATTCATCAGTCCTCCTGTACAGCGATTCAGCTGGAGGAGGGCGGAGTCACGTTTCGGCAGCTGGATGCGTGGGTGGATGAGTGTTGTCGTATATACCGGGATAAGGGCATGAGAGCGGGCCGCCGTCTTCTTTTTGTCACCCATAAACCATTGGACACTGTGGTGGTTGCCCTGGCCTGTCTTCGTTCCCAATGGGTTTTCTGCCCGGTAAACCCGGCGTTTCCGGAAGCGCAAATGTCGGGATATCGTGATCGTATTGGCGCTGCACAGGTGGCAGACAGTGCAGGTATCGATTTTCATCGACGGATTGCTCTCATGCGGCCACTACCGGAGAGCAGACTTCAGCCCATTAAGATTCATGCTGAAGCCGTTTATGACCTGATCGCCACCTCTGGAACAACGGGCATTCCAAAGGCGGTAGCGCACAGTTATAAAAATCATTATTTTAGCGCCCTGGGCTCAATGCATACCTTGCCATTAACCTATGGTGATACCTGGCTGCTATCCTTGCCGCTGTTTCATGTGGGCGGATTGGCCATTGTTATGCGCTGCCTGCTGGCTGGTACCACAATGGTGCTGTTTGAACGTCGGTTGTCGTTGGATGACATGCTGACCAGACAGCGGTTGACCCATCTTTCCCTGGTGAATACCCAATTATTCAGGCTGCTGCAGTCCGGGCTATCACTCTATGATTTGGGTGTGCGTTATATTCTGCTGGGTGGCGGCGTTGCTTCCCCAAGGCTGGTGGAGGCGGTAAAAGCAGAGGGGGTCACTGTTCTGACCACCTATGGTCTGACCGAGATGGCCTCCCAGGTGTGTACCGGAGAGCCTCTGTTTACCGGTAGTGGTGTTACTTCCGGAGCGGTATTGCCATGGCGTGAGGTTCGTTTAACAGAGGAAGGTGAGATTCAGGTGCGTGGCGACACTCTGGCCAAAGGCTATTTTCAGCAGGGCGAGGTGACGCCATTTGCGGGTACCCGTGGCTGGTTTAATACCGGTGACAAAGGGCGTTGGCACGGCGACCAGTTACAGGTCTTTGGTCGTATGGATAATATGTTGATCTCAGGGGGAGAGAATATTCATCCTGAAGAGATTGAGCAGGCTTTGCTGACCTTCCCGGAGATTGTCCAGGCGGTGGTCGTTGCCATGACGGATCCTGAATATGGCCAGCGCCCTGTGGCTTATGTTCAGACGGTGGACGGTACCCTGAATGAACCATTTACAAAAGAGAGGCTGGCAGGCAAGATAGCTAAATTCAAAGTGCCGGTACATATTCGTTTATTTCCTGAGCAGGTAGCGGAATCAGGGATCAAGATTAATCGCCGCTTTTTTCAGGCACTTTTGGAATAATACGACGATACAGGCAGATTTCTGCCAACAATGTACTAGACTAGGTTCAACAAACTTAGCCAAACCAAATTGCAGGGTGCAATTGGTTTGAATTTAGCAGTCAGACGTTGAAGTTAGAATAATATGAAAAATAACCCTATTAGCTACAACGCTTCCAGCATCCCGGCCTCTTTTGATGAGACGCTGCCCCATAATTCACCGGTCAGGGCTTTTCTTGCTGTAAAACTTCCTCTTGAACTTGCTGCAACGCTGCATAAGAAAGCCATTCATCGAGCCGGTGAAGGACATGATCACGACTTGCGCTGGGTAGCTCCCCAGCAGCAGCACATTACCCTTAAATTCCTGGGCAGTAGCTCCCCCCGACAGTTACAGCAGTTAATCAGCAATCTTGAAAATGATCTGGCGGACTACCATACCTTTGACAGTATGACCGGTTGTTTTCGTTTCTTTCCAAATGGCCGAAACCCCCGGGTGCTGGCTCTGGAGATGCATTCAGGACAGGAGTTAAAACGGCTTGCTGATATCTGTGAGCAGGCAGCAGTGCAGTCAGGCTTCAGTGCTGAAACCCGGAATTTTCGCCCCCACGTAACCCTGGGGCGGTTTAAACGACCAAGGTATGTCACCCATAGTCAGTATTTTAACCTTCCCAGCTTCCGGGTGACGGTGGGTGAGGTGGTATTACTGGAAAGTGAGAACACTGCAATGGGAACGCGATATAAATCTCTCCATGCTTTTCCGTTGTTGCCTCTTGCTATTAGCGCATGAAAACACTGATGAGTAGATGGTTGCCTGGTACATGGCTTCAATGAGTTTGACGTATACAATCTCCGTTCACCCTGAGCGCCCTTCGGCTCCGCTCAGGATGCACGGACGAAGGGTGCTTGGCACGATCTCAGAGTCCTGAGTTTCCGCCCTTCGACAAGCTCAGGACGAACGGAGTTCGGAGGCATGACAACCCGCCAAACTCATTGAAACCATGTGCTAGGTGTTGATACTTGTTTTTCTGGCTATTTCTTGATAAGTATCAAGTCGGTTTTTTGTTCAGCGTGCTATGCTGCGCAAAAACTACTGGATAATTCTCTATGGAATTGGTGTGTCCTGCCGGTAACCTTCCTTCCCTGAAAGCCGCTGTCGATAATGGTGCTGATGCCGTATACATCGGCTTTCGTGATGAAACCAATGCCCGGCATTTTGCCGGTCTGAATTTTTCTGATCAGCGGGCCATGAAGGCACTGGACTACGTTGATAAAAATCCCCGTGGAAAAAAGGTGCGGCTTTTTGTTGCGGTAAACACCTATGCCCAGCCGACCAACTGGCACCGTTGGAAAAAAGCAGTGGATATGTGTGCCGACTTCGGTGTCGATGCCCTGATTGCTGCTGATATCAGTGTGCTGGACTATGCCAGCAAGCGATACCCCGATCTTAATCTTCATCTTTCCGTTCAGGCTTCAGCCACTAACCAGGCCAGCCTGTCTTTTTATCATGATCATTTTGGTATCAAGCGCGCAGTACTGCCCAGGGTGCTGTCGTTAAAACAGGTTGAGCGACTGGCTCAGAAAAGCCCGGTGGAACTGGAAGTATTTGCCTTTGGCAGTCTTTGTATTATGGCTGAAGGGCGCTGCATTCTCTCTTCTTATGTGACAGGGGAATCGCCCAATACTGCCGGTGCCTGTTCTCCCGCATCCGCTGTGCGCTGGCAGACCACGGCCAATGGGATGGAAACCCGACTGGGAGGTTTGTTGATCGACCGTTTTGATCACCATGAGCAGGCCGGTTATCCAACCCTCTGCAAGGGGCGCTTTACCGTGAATGATCAGGTCAGTCATGCCCTTGAAGAGCCTACCAGCCTCAATACCCTGGATTTGATCCCTCAGCTGTATCAGTCTGGCATCAGTGCGGTGAAAATTGAGGGCCGCCAGCGAAGCCCCGCCTATGTTGCCGAAGTGGTGAGAATCTGGCGGGAAGCGCTGGACCATTACCAGGCCAATCCGGATCGTTTTACCACCAATGAACGCTGGATGGCTGGCCTTTCCCGTTTGTCTGAAGGTAGCCAGACTACACTGGGTGCCTATAACCGTCCCTGGCAGTGATGTTGGCTGCTTGGCTGTTTCTTTTGATTTAAACCACAAAGACACGAAGCCACAAAGGTTTTTACCTGCTTTGCTTTGTGGCTGATAGATCGCGTTTACGGGTAACGCCCGGCGCAGACAGGGAATAAACTATGCAAATTACCCTTGGCCCACTACTGTTCTTCTGGCCTAAACAAGACGTTATGGCGTTTTACGAGAAAGTAGCCGAGTCCGCCTTTGAACGAGTCTACCTGGGAGAAGTCGTCTGTTCGAAAAGACGTGAGCTGAAGCTGGATGACTGGTTAGCCATTGCCAGGTTATTGCAGTCTAAAGGCAAAGAAGTCGTTCTATCGACACTGACGCTGATTGAAGCTGAGTCTGAACTGGCTCAGGTGAGCAAGGTCTGTGAGAACGGAGACTTTACTGTAGAAGCCAACGATATGGCCGCTGTCCACTATCTATCAAAAGCGGGCGTCCCTTTTATTACCGGTCCTTCGGTGAATCTGTACAGTGCTGAAGCATTGCAGGTTCTGCATGGTACCGGTTTAAAACGCTGGGTTTTGCCGGTTGAACTCTCTTTTGAGCACCTTAAGTTGATTATGGGGCGCTTGCCAGAGCTGGGCATTGATGATCTGGAAACCGAGGTATTCAGCTATGGCTACCTGCCACTGGCCTACTCGGCCCGCTGTTTTACCGCCCGAACCCATGAGCTGAGCAAAGACAGCTGCGAGTTCAGCTGTATTAAGTCATCAGCAGGTATTCCCCTGGCGACCCGGGAAGGTGATGCGCTGTTTACCATCAACGGTATTCAGACACTGTCTGGCAGTTGTCATAATATTCTGGATCAGTGGCAGGTGATGGCCAGTGCCGGAGTGAAGGCCATGCGTCTTTCCGGGCATTCGGAAGATATTCTGAAAGTGGCTGATGAACTGGCGCAGGCAATGGCGTTGGGGAGTAAGGTCATGACTTCGGACATTCAACAATGTAATGGCTATTGGTCAGGAAAGCCCGGCATAACCCATTGAGTAACAGGGAGCAATGATAGAACCCCCATTAAAGTCTGCTCAGTAGCGGGCACTGAACGCCTGAGGTAAATGCTCAATGATACGCTGATCACGGGTAATCAACGGGCAATCGCAAAAAATGGCATCAGCGGCAATCAGCCGGTCAAAAACGTCCCGAGTCCAGTGAATACCCATAGCCGATTGCACCAGTCCTGCGGTGGGCGTTTTTGAACAAACCATGCCCACATCACCATACAAATCCGCCACTATCTCGGCAGGGGTATAGGCAATCCGGCCAATCTCATGCAAATACTGAAGCTCCAGCCTGGCCAGTTCCGGCAAAACAATATCATGATGTTCAAGCTGCTCCTGAGCCTGCGGGGAAACCTTGCCCAAATCACCACTGTGCAGAAAGACCGCAATATGCGTATCAATCAAAACCATTATCTGGCTCCCACTGGTGGGTGATCGCTTCCTCAAGACCTTCTGCCGTATCAGGACCATCAGGCAGCAAGGTGTTGCGGACCTTAAGATTTCCAAGTTTTGATGAAGCTCTGGTGACAACATCCAGTTTTAGCAGAGTTCCCCCCCGTTCAATGGTTAATGGCTTACCACTGGCGATCACATCATCGACAAGCTGATAGATATTCTTGCGAAGCTGAGTCAGGGTAACGCTCTGGCTAGTCTGTTCTGGTTCCTGCTGCGTAGACATAACACAAAATCCTGAAGGTGTGTACGCTTGTAAATATAGGGCGTACATCTCATAAACGCAAGATGACAGTTTTTTTGGGCTTGCCTTAGAAGCGCAGGAGCTGTTGCCGCATAGGGTAAATCTCGGGCAGCTTCCCGGAACCATGCCGACATTACCGCATTGATAAAAGTTAACAATATTGCTAACCTGTGTTTATGAAACAAACGACGTGGCAAATCCACTTCTACAGTGACCGGGTTGCTAAGGACATGGGTAAACTGCCTTTTGCATGTTTTCCAGAAAAAAACTCAAAAGACGCCAAAAAGAGAGTTAGAGCTTGGCTATCAGCGAATGAGGGAGGTACAGCATGGCAAACTCAAGTTATAAAGCGTTTCGGGATAAAATGCTTGAACGTGATGATGTCCAAGCCGCCATGGCCGAAAAGGCAGAGTTCTTCGCGCTTCGGCGCGAACTGATCCGCATGCGGCAGGAGGCAGGGATGACCCAGGAAGAAATTGCCCGGGTAATAGGCACCCAGAAAACCAGCATCTGCCGTCTTGAAAGTGCCAACAGTAAAACCTTGCCCAGCCTGGGCATGTTGAAAAAATACGCCGAAGCGACCGGGCACAAACTGAACATCACCTTCTCACCCGTCTGAAACTATAGCCGACAGAATAAATGACCGGCAGGTGTCAAGAATCAGGGCTTGACTCCGGTTTTCTCGGATTTCTCTGCAAAAAAAAAGCCTCCCGAAAAGGGAGGCAACTCTGTACACACTCTATAAGCACTACGCACACATAACCGTTAGCCTGAAATATTACTCCTCCTGCTAAAAGTCATACCGCAGCCGGGCGATAAACCCATCGGACTTGAAGTTATCCATCCAGTCATGGCTGTAGTTGAACGACAGCGTCATATTACTATCCAACTCCATATCCACCGAAGCGGCAAACTGGAAGCGGTTATCGTCACGCTTGGCACCGTGTACGACAAAGCTATCGCCTCCGGCAGCATAGTGAGCGGTCATGGTCACCGGGTCATCCTTAAAGTCGTGGAAGGCCATCAGTTTGAAGGCTGGCTGGAATACCATATCATCCATGTAGATATCGCCCATTAACTTAACCCCGACACCAAGCTCTAAAATAGAGTAATTGTCATTTTTAACATTGTCGTATGCCAGGTGATTAAGAGCAGCGGATTCTGAATAATCATCAGTCTCTATACGGTAGTAGTTAAAGGCACCGAGTGGTTGCCAGCTCCAGTCATCATCCATGGGCATGGTATAGCCAGCTGTCAGGCTGATGCCCCAGCTTTTGGTGTCATAGCTAGCCTTAACTGCATTACCAACGACGGAGCGCCGTGCGTCATTATCACCAGAGGAGTAGCTGAGCTGGCCATCCAGGAACATCTCATCCTGGGTAAAGGCACCGTACAGGCTGAAAATATGATTTTTGGAATCCATGCTGCCGCCAGAGCCTTTACCACTGATATCTGTTTTAGCGTAGGTATAGGCCAGCCCCACATCGGTCATATCATCCAGTTCGGTATCCACCCCCAGGGTAAAGCCATTGGTTTTGGCATCAAAGCCAAAAACACCGTCATGTTCATCCTGGGTGGCATCGTTATAGGCATACTGAATCCAGAACCCGCCGGACTCCATCATATCGCCACTGCTGATGCCGGTGCGGATGCTGGTAGTGCGGGTCTCAATGGCTTTACCGGACATTCGCTGTGCGCCCTGGGCGGCACTGACGGCACTGGCGGTGTTATCCGGGGTGAGCTGTCTGGCAAGTTGGGCAGCCTGGTCGGAGGTTTTGGCAAGAGGGACCACAAATTTATTGAGGTTGTCATCGCTTTCGCTCACCGCCACTTTTTTGTTAGCGGCAACTTCCAGGGCTCTGACAGCAGAAGCGGGTGCCCCACCGGCTGTCGCCAGTTTACGGACATGGTTGACCATAGGTTCCCTGGCAACCACCATACGCTTGTTATCTTTACTATCCAGCATGGCGGTAAAGTGCTCATACTGCTCATTCTTAACATCCAGAGTAACGGCTCGTTTGATGGGGGCTTTGGAGATCATCAACTCTTCTTTATCTTTAATTTGTACTTCTTTCAGGTCCACAACCACCTTGGCATCAGGTTCAATTTCAATGCGATCTGCAACGACCACTGGTCGGTCGGGATTTGTACCGGGACCCATCTCCAAATCGCCAACCTGATGGTAAAGGTCGCCACCGTCATTGACTGTTTCGTGGATTTTCAGTTTACCGCCTTTAACAATATCTAATTTAACCTTACCTTTGATAGAGCCTTTTAACTCATCGGTACCGCTGATCATAATATCACTCACACCGGTGATATTGCCTTCTATCATACCGCCTGTTTGCTCAAGAGTTACTGTTGCGTTTTCGGATACCCCGGTGAAATCAATATTGCCCTTTATATTACCGCTGCTAGTCACTTTCAGTGTTTTAGATTCAGTTGGGTTAAAGGCAATCTTCAGCGATGATGGCGGCGCTACAGCATCAGCTTTTTTCGCCGCAACCTGAACATCTTTGCCAATCGTGGCAATCGTGCCAATGGCACCAACGCTAATTCCCTCCATAATATCAATGCTGGCCTTATCGCCGACCATGGTAACCGCTCCAGTTGCTGACCAGTCATTATCGGTAATTTTCAGATGATGAACCGCGTCGGCCGTTGTCAGTCTTGCACCCTTGGCCAGTTCCAGCGTATCGATCCCTTGTGCTGTTGTTAACGATACCGGGCGGCTCTGGGTATTTAACACCAGGCTTTGCTGCTTCACCAAATCGGCTTTTAAAGCCTTACCTACCCTGACTGATTTAAGGCTTTCTGCCTGAATGCGGTCAACATCAGTCACCAAACCCATCTGCCAATCATTGGATTTTATGTCAATGTTTTTCACATTGGTGATAGTGCCAACCACCGCAGCTTTATCGATGGTCAGTTTTTCTATTAGCCCGGACTCATCTGCACTGATCTGAATTGGGTTATCAGACTTGGCATTAATATTTAAAGTCTTTGGCTGGCCTGGCTTTTCTGCATCAGCCCCTACCAAAGAAATACCACTAATAACTGTCTGGTTCCCTGATGCCGGCTTTTTGGCAGTGATGCTTTGCACGCCACTCATAGCTGAGCGCAGTTCCCAATCGTCAGCGCTGTTGACTTCAATATTGTTAATAACAGGAGCTGATACTGTTAGCTTTGTACCACCCAATATATGCAATTGGTCGATTTTGCCAGCAGCAGCACCGGTCTTAGTGGTGGTAATCGCCAGTTCGTCAGACATTACCTGCAAAGAACCGGCTGCGTTGTCTTTGTCTGTAATAGCATTTATTACAACAGCGTTGCTATCACTGACATAAAGGTGGTTTACGGTACCGTCGGTGGTGAGTGCGCTGACTCCTTTGGCCAGGCCATTGACTTGCCAGCCAGCGATATCGCCAACAGTGATTTTGTCAACGGCGGCGAGGCCAAGTTTATTAACGCCGTCGCTTAAGTTGAGCTGTGAAGCACCGAGTATATGCAGGTTACCGATCTTGCCTTGAGCTCCGACAGTATCAGTAGCAATCGCCAGCTCTTTAGACATCACCTGCAAAGAACCGGTAGCGATGTCTTTGTCTTGAATGGCACTTGGTATAGCAGCGTTGCCATCGCGGACATAAAGATTGTTCACGGTACTTTTGGTGTTGACTGCGCTGACTGTGCTGGCATATCCGGTAACTTTCCAGCCAGTGGCATCTTTGCCAACAGTGATCTTGTCCACTACGGCGGGGCCAAACTTATTCACACCACTGCTTAAGCTGAGCTCTGTGGCACCGAGTATCTGCAGGTGGTCGATTTTTCCGTTAGCATCGGTGGCAATTGCCAGTTTGTCAGACTCCACCTTCAGTGAATTCAGCGATTCGGCAGCGTTGCCTTGAACATCACCTGCAGGTGCTGGTTTATTGGTAACTGAAAGGTCTGAGATGGCACTGGAGGTTTGCACCGTGCTTACCCCGGGTAACCATTCCTTCGCTGACCAGTCAGTACCGGTAATGTTCAGTTGTTTGACACCGTCAGCATTTCCCAGTCTTGCACCACTGGCCAGTTCCAGCGTTTTGATCCCTTTTGCGGTTATCGATACCGGATGGCTCAGGGTATTTAACACCAGGTTCTGCTGATTCACCGGGCCAGTGGTTAAATCCTTACCCAACTTGACCTGGGTAAACTCATGGGTTGGTGCCTGGATGGCACCAGCATCCGTAACCGAACCTACGTTCCAATTTTTAGCATTCTCGTCAATGTTAATGGTGGTAGCTCCCTGCAGTTTAACTGCTGCCAGGCTGGCACCATCATTGATCTTCAAAGTGTTAAGCTGGCCGCCTTTGGACACAGTAACCGGCAGCGGCTGGCCGCTGGCAGTGGTTACATTCAGGGTCTGGCCTGGTGCGGAGCGCTGCTCTGACTTTGATGGCCCGGCAACATTCAGTGCGGTTAATACCCCTTTATCAAGGACATTGACGCTGTTCAGGTTGCTGAACGTTCCAGATGCCGTCCAGTCCCCGGCATCGGCCTCTCCACCGGCTATGGCCAGAGAGCTGATGCTGTCAATATCTCCCTCTAAAATACCACCACGGATTACTAACTGGTCATTTTTACTGCTGTCATTCTTGAGTTCGGTAACCAGACCTTTAGCAATTTCAAAGGTCGTGGTGGGGCGGTCAGTAGAGCTGAAGTCGATGGAGTAGTGCGTATCGTCGGCGGTTTTCAGATAAAACGCTGTCGGCATGCTCGCAGTAGCAAATGGAATGTTAAGTGCTCCATCACTGTCTTCAGATCCTTTTTTGACAGCTTTGATTGTTGAATACTGGTCAATAGACGACAATTCAAGCATTTTCAGGTTGGCAGGAACAGAGTCAGGCATATAGCGGTATTCAATGCCGAAAAAGCCTGCAGGCATCTTATTCTTATCATCAGAAAATCCTACATCTCCCGTAAATACAAGGGTATCTTGTTTTGAGGGGTGACCGTTTATGTTGTCAAACGTCATGCTCTTAGTTGGCGTAAACTTGAGACTGGGGCGTTCGCTGGTATTAGCAAAATCAATTTTGGCAATCGCATCACCACCTGTAATGTGAAAGAAATCATCCGCCGGTTGGTCAAACGCTACGTTCAAGACACCCTTCGTCGAGCCAGAGCTGGCCCTGGAGGCGGGGCTACCGGGACCTTTTATGGTTATGGAGTTTGCCTTGACAGCATCATCAACAGTAATTAGAGAAGGGTTTTTTAACAAACCGACCTGCCAATCAGAATTAGGTGAATTGATCTTAATCTGTTTCACATTTGAGATAGTGCCAGCCGCGGCTGCATCACCGATGGTCAGAGTTTTTATTAGCCCGGACTCATCTGCGCTGATCTGAATGGAGTTGGGAGTATTAATATTTAAAGTCTTTGAAACGTTTTCTGGTGGCTTTGTCGCACCAGACCCTTGTAAAGTAATCGCACTAATAACTTCCTGGTTACCTGAATCCTCTCCTGATGCAGGCTTTTTGGCAGTGATGGATTTCATGCCACTCAGAGCTGAGAGCAATTTCCAATCGTCAGTGCTATTGACTTCAATATTGTTAATAACAAGATCTGTGCCTTTCAGCGTTGTACCACCCAATATATGCAACTTGTCAATTTTGCCGTCAGCGTCGCCGTTTTTATCAGTTTTGATATTCAGTTCGCCAGACTGCACCACCCGCAAAGAAGCAGTGTCTTCAATTGCACTCGCACTTAGCTTGTGGTCTTGGGTACCGACATAAAGATGCTTAATGGTACCTGTGGTTTCGACGTTACTAGCTTTGGCCAAACCCCTGACTTTCCAGCCATCGGTTTTGCCAACAATGATTTTATCAACCGAGGCGGGGCCGGGCTGGTCTTTCCCATCGCTGATATTGAGCTGTGCAGCACCGTGTATATGCAGGTTGTTGATTTTGCTCGCGGACTTATCGCTTGCATTTGCGACAATCGTCAGATTGTCAGATCCTGCCTTCAGTCGTCCGTCAGCTTTGTCAATGGCACTTAATTCTTTAGCTTTACTATCGTCGACGTGAAGATGTTCAATGGTGCTGGTGGCGGTAATTTTAGAGGCATTTTTTACCAAACCGGCCTGCCAATCAGTAGTAGCTGAATTTATTTCGATATTTTTCACATTGGAGATATCGCCAATCCCTGCTGCTTTACCGATGGTCAGTTTTTCTATTAGCCCGAGCTTATCTGCGGTGACCTGGGGAGAGGTTGCAGGGGACTTGGGAGCTACGATACTCAAAGTCTTTGCATCCTTAGTTAAATCTTTTGCATTGGCCCCCACCAAAGAAATAGCACTAATAACTGTTGGGACACTTGAAGCCCCTGATGCAGATGCAGGCATTTTGGCAGTGATTTTTTCAACGCCACTCAGATAAGGGAGCAGTTTCCAACTGTCAGCACTATTGACTTCTAAATTTTTAATAGCAACAGGGCCCGATCCTTGTAGCTCTGTGCCACCCAATATATGCAGATTGTCGATTTTGCCAGAACCGGTGGTAGCAATCTTCAGTGCGTCAGACCTGACCTGCAAAGAACCGACAGCACTTCTTTGATTGCCAACAGGTACATTAGCGCCGCTAACGTTGACAGAAAGATTGTTAACGGTGCTGTTAGTGACAGTAATTTCAGAGGCATTGTTTACCAAACCGACCTGCCAATCAGGATCAGCTGAAGCTGTAGCTATTTCGATATTTTTCACATTGGAGATATCGCCAATCCCTGCTTCTTTACCGATGGTCAGTTTTTCTATTAGCCCGAGCTTATCTGCAGTGATATTGGGGTGGTTTGTATCGGATTTGAGAGCTTTGATACTTAGAGTCTTTGCATCAGAATCATTTAAATTTGTTGCATCGGATCTCAAAGAAATTGCACTAATAAATGTTGGGACACTTGAAGCCCCTGATGCAGATGCAGGCATTTTGGCAGTGATGTTTTTAACGCCACTCAAAACAGGGAGCAGTTTCCAATCTTCAGCGCTATAGACTTGAATATTTTCAATAGCAGGGGCTGTTCCTGTTAGCTTTGTGGCACCCAATATATGCAGGTCGTTGATTTTGCCTTCAGCCCCGCTGGCGGTATCGGTAACAATCGCCAGCTGGTCAGACATTACCTGCAAAGAACCGACAGTGTTGTCTTTTTCTTTGTCTGTAATGGCACTTGGTACAGCAGCATTGCCTCGGACATAAAGATTGTTAATGGTACTGCGGGTGTTGACTGCGCTGACTCCTTTGGCCAGGCCGTTGACTTGCCAGCCAGCGGTATCGCCAACAGTGATTTGTTCAACTGCGGCGGGGCCAAATTCATTAACGCTGTCGCTTAAGTTTAGCTGTGTAGCGCCGAGTATATGCAGGTTCTCGATTTTGCTGTTAGGGTTTTTGGCGATGTCGGTAACAATCGCCAGTTTTTCAGAGATGACCTTGAGCGTATCACTCCCATTACTACCACCACTTGTCTCAGGGTTCTTATCATAAACATTAAGATTAATAATGCCGACGGTGTTGAGTTTGGTTACTCCGCTGGCAAAACCGTCAACATCCAAGTTATCGCCATCTGGTTTGCCAACTTCTTCGCCAACAATGATCTTGTCAACTGTGGCAAAGCCGGACTGATAATTTGCTTCGTCATCGCTTAGTGTGAGCTTGTTTTTAGCACTGAGTATGTGCAGGTTGCTGATTTTACCTTCGGCACCACCGCTTATATTGGTAGCGATTGTTAGACCGTCAGACTTAGATTTCACCCATAAAGAACCAGCAGCACTGACTGGCGTTTCGTTTTCGATGATATAGAGATTTTCAATGGTGCCAGTGGTTTTGACTACGCTTACATTTTCAGCCTTACCAGCGGTTGTCCAGGCAGCGGTAGGGCCAACATTGATTTGCCCGACCGAGGCGGAGCCAGAGGATGTTTCACCAAAGGTGAGCTGTTTAGCGCCCAGTATATGCAGGTGTTCTATTGTGCCAGGACTATTGGTGGTAATCTTCAGGTTTTCAGATCCTACCTTCAGCAAACCGGCAGCACTTTGAATACTGCTTAGTTCACTAGCCTCTTTATCATCGACGTAAAGTTTGCCAACGGTGCCGGTGGTGTTGACTTCGGTTACACCTTTAGCCACACCATCAACCTGCCAGCCAGCAGTGCCGCCAACAGTGATTGTGTCAACTGTAGCGGGGCCAGGCGACGAGCTGTTACCGTCGCTTAAGTTGAGATGTGTAGCATCGAGTATATGCAGATTTTTGACTTTGCTGTCAGCACCGCTGGCGGTATCGGTTTCAATCGCCAGAGTTTCAGATGCCATTTTAATTCTAAGGGTATCAGGATCAGCGCTCGTCACTAAGTCTGAATCTTTTTTACTGACATAAAGGTCTTCGATCGCGCTGTTGGTGTTCAACTTGTTTGCACCGGATACATGCCCCTGGGCTGTCCAGCCCGTGCCGGTGATATTGATAGTTTCAAAACCACTGATATTGTTCTTGATGCCGTCGCCAGTTTTTTTAATGTTCAGCTCATTGTCTTTCCCGGCATTGCCCTTTATATCCCCAGTAAACGTACCCTCATTGATATTAACGGTGACCTTTCCTGTTGCGGCTGATGCATCAATCGCCACGGGTGCAGAGGCATGTAATCCCTTAACAGTAGATCCCGTATTAAAGGTAGCGGTAGCTGCTCCAGTGATTTCTATAGCTGCTGCAGAGCTCTCTATGCTGCCGGAGTTTATCAGCGTGCCACCCTCAATTTTAATAGCTGCTTTAGAATTAGAACCCTTTACCGTGCTGGAGTTTGTCAGCTCGCCGCCCTCAATGACAACGCCGGTGGTATCGTCCGCACCCGAAAATGCATCAATCTCACCGCCACCACCTATGGTTAATTTGTCAGCTTTTAATCGTACGCCCGTAGCATCTTTAACTACACTCACCTTTCCTTCATTAGTAATTGTATTATTGCCAGTTTTACTGACAATACTTGCATCCCCTGTTCCCTCTACCTTGATAGTGGCATTAGACGGGATTGTCAGTGTGCCACCGGTCATTGAAATGTTGCATGCTGACTGACTGCTACCCCCATCGCAAGTATCTTTTATCGTGATTATCCCGGCTGGCACAGTTTTTTCTTCATTACCACTGATTGGTACCGCTTGTTTAGGAGGCCAATCGTCTAAACCATCGGCATACGAGCCATTACTGCCAACCCATCCAGCCAGCACCGAACTGATAGCCAGGACCAGGGCCTTTTTGCCTGATGTAATAGACATACGACTCATTGCTTACACCTCAAATACCGGGGAAAGTTTGCAAAGCGTTCAATCACGGTTTAAAAAACGAAAAATGAATGACGAATGACTTATGTAAAAACGACGATTAGCGAACAAATGGATGGTGCACGGTAGAAAGTTAAGTAAGAGAGTAGTGGATAAACTACCAATTATATATATTGTTTATTTCAGGTCTTTCCTGTTTTCATAGTTTCAGGTAATAATTAAAAATCAGCTCTTTTTCGCTGATAATGCCTGCCAGCTCCGCATTGCGGCCGGTTAGTTGTTTTTCGGGTCTAACTTTGCCTGTGTCCGGCTCTTCGGGCAGGGTTTTCAGAAAATTTTCAACCAGCCTGGATAAGCTTTGCTGCTGGCTTGCGCCATATATTTTGGCTTGTCTGATGACTTCAGGGGTAACGGTTAGCGTCAGTTTGCTCATAAGGAATTGTCTTTTAATAAGTTCCCGATTTCCGTTCACCCTGAGTGCTGAGCTTGTCGAAGTATCGAAGGGTCGTGCCACCGAACTTCGACAAGCTCTGTCCGAACGGAGTCAGGCAATGAAAATAGGGAAGTTATTTCCAGGCAACTCCTAAGGCAACGATGTCAGAGGCGGTATCATTCGCTTGGCCAACCCTGTATTGTCACTTGAAAACGACCTCGATTGTCATCAATTGCAATATGGCTTCCCTGCATATAAAGGCAATATTCACAATTTGTAAACAAATCAACCCTATGCTAAAGTTCACAATAAGTAAATTTTGAGACCACTATGCACGTTATCTCCAGGAAGCCGTTTCACGACGCGGCCAAGAAATACCCTAACAATGCAGCTGCCATTGATGCCGCTTATAAAGCATTGCGAAACGGTGACTTTAGCAGCCCGCAAGCATTGAAGGCCCTGTTTCCAAGCCTGGATAATTTTAAATACAAGGACAAGTGGTGGATTATTGATATTGGTGGTAATAACCTGCGACTCATTGCCTTTATCGAATTTAGAGATAACCGAATGTACGTGAAGCATATTGTCCCTCATTCAGAGTACGACAAGTTATGCAAAAAGTACCTAAAGGAGGCCGGTTCATGAGATACGCCAATTTAAAAGAAAAGGCAGTGGACTTTTTTGCAGAGGCTCGTTTCATCAGTCGCATCCACAATGAGTCTGAGTATGAGCAAGCTCTGGAATTAATGGATGAACTGATTGAAGATTATGACCGATACCTGCCATTGATTGAGGTGCTTTCTATCGCTATTGAAAAATGGGAAAAAGAATCCGCAGAGTTTTCTGAGTTTAACCGACGCATCGAAGCACTTGATGATGGTGTCGCTATTCTTCGGACTTTGATGGATCAGTACCACTTAAAGGCAGATGATCTTAAAACCGAATTAGGCAGTAAAAGCCTGGTATCGATGATCTTAAACGGCTCAAGAAACCTGACCAGAGATCATATTCAGGCTCTGTCCGAGCGATTCAAGATTTCACCGTCTGTGTTTTTTCATAAAACCTGAGCGGTTTCCACAAGGCGTTACGTCAAAGTACGCCTTAAATTGTTTCTGGCTCCGAGTGCGGTAACATCATTTTTACCTCCTTCTCGCGATCTTTGAGGACAAGATTGCTCAACTTTATCCCAGACTGACGAGGTTTGCGGGGGCAGATTTTGATTGTGACAGGCGAAGCCTGAGAATGTTTGTCTGGCGGTTAATCAAGGAATGTTTCAGCGCCAATCAGGGGAAGTAGCTTCAGGATCGCTTCTTTATAAACGGCTGCATCTACATGACCAACCCGTTCAGCCCGGCGATGCTGCCAGTCCAGGGTACGAATCAGCCCCGGAATAGCGAAGGATGGCTCTATATCCAGGCCGCAAATCTCCACATTGGCGGGCCGTTTTTTACCCCGGGAGCTGATGGGAATACAAATGGCCTGGCCAATGGCCTTGTTATAGAGGCGCGAAGAGAGCACCAGTGCCGGTCGGCGCTTGCCAATTTCGCCCCCCTTGCCCGGATGGAAATCAAGCAGGACAATGTCACCCCTCTCGGGTATGTAAACCCCGGAACTTGAGGAGGCCATCAAAAGTCCTCCTCACCTGGCCGTGTATCTTCCAGCCAGTCGCTGACTTTATTGTCTGCCAGGGTCTCCTTCAGGCTGGCGACCAGCTCCTGTTCTGAATAAGGGAGCGGACCGGCGGGCACCTTGCGGCGGATAAACAACCCATCGGCATGGATCTCAACCTCAACCCCCATACCTTCTTCAAAACCGGGAATATCCCGCATCGGTCCGCTGATCCGCAGGGCCAGGCCGTTGCCCCAGCGTTTGATGGTGGATTCTGTTCGCATTGTCCCTCCATATCTGCTGTGTAAATATACCAGTGTATACGATGTAGATACTTTGGCAAGGTAGAGGTTTCCGGGCAAATAGTAACTTTGCTGGGGGGGGGGTGCGTTTTGGGGAGTGGATTTTAATAGGCGTTGGCTGTTGGCCGAAAGAGACAGGCTGCTTGTGCTTTTGCGGGGAGTGACCTTCACAAATTTCAGGTAAATGCAGAACTTGTTTCGTGGCAATTGCCAAGGGGGGGCGGAGTCACAGGGTTTACACCCTCGTTCCCATGCTCTGCGTGGGAACGAGTCCACAGGAGCATAACCATTCTTTCTATAGCCTCTGATTCTCAGAGACTATGGTAAAATCTGATTCCTTAATTGAGCTGCTGGCCTGCATCAGGCACCTGTTTTTTGTCGTTCATAGACTTCGACCCGGAGTTGCTCTCTGGCCTCAAAGAGCGACTCTTTGAGGGTTTCTATCTGCTCTTGCTGATCCTCCTGACTTAAACCTTCTGCTGACAGGATATGATTTCTCTGAACCAGGTACTGGTCGATCCGGGACTGCCAGACAGCCCGGTCTTTTTCCAGCTGCTCAAAACGCTCTGCTGCCTCGTAGCCAAACATCTCTATTTTGAGGGATCGAATTTCACTTTCGTCAGCTCCGGCCTGCTTTAAATCCGCTGTTCTGCGATGTAATTCATCAATGATCTGAACCTCCCTTCTGGCTTCGATCATTTCCTGTGGGGCACTTGCGTCAATCTGCTCAAGTTGATACTGCTTTTCCTGATCGCTGAGGGAGCCATCGTTCAATACGTTCATTTTGGCAAAGGTATATTGATCGTATCGTTCTTCCTTGCCATAGAAAGCTTCACGGACCTCTCTGGTCAAATAGATGGATTTCAGTCGGTCGATGTCTGAAAATTGCGCTTCTAGCAAAGAAAGATAGAGCGTTTTATCAAATTCGATACCATCCGCCGCTAATGCCTGAAGAGAGGGAGAGCGTTCCAGCTTCAACCGGTACAAGGCGAGTTTTAAGTCGATATAACTGTTCAGAATCGCCCTGGCCTCAGACAGTGCCGGTTCAGTCAGTGAGTTCGTCAGGTATTCATTGATTCTGCCAAGAATGGTTTCAATCGGTTCCTCTTCTACGGCAGAGAGAAAGTAGTCGAAGATCTGCCTGATATCACTGGCAATGATCAGGTGTCCATTATCGTCTACAGCCAGACGTCCCATAACCTTGGTGTCTTGAAGTGTATCGGGCAAGGTTCCGAAGCTGGACATATAAACCGCTGAACTATTTGATGATGTCTTTTCCAGAGCATTGGGTGAGGACTGGTCAGAGATAACAGGTTGGGCTGCCTCAGGCTGACTATCTGTTTCAGCGATTTGTTTATAGACGATTACGCCAATACAAAACAAGAAACAGATAAAACAGGATATTTTGAGTTGTCTGCGTCGTGATGCTTTCATGAATTATCTGCCTGTACCGTTTGGAGAAGACCTTTCATAGACCTTCTCCAACTGATGACACCTTGCTTTTATAAGCCTGCTGTTTTCAAGCGTACAGCGTGGTTTTCATAAAGGGTAACCGGATCGGTTTCAAAAAGATGGTGAATACCAAAAAGATGATTGATAGCATCCAAATGATTCAGGCTGTAATCAGTGCCAATGACTTTACCCCAGTGCTGACTGCATTGGCCGACCAGGCCATCATCATTGTTGCCGCTGATGCCTGTGCTGGTCAGCATCAGGAAGGCGTCTGAAATATCAAAAACGTTGGTTGCGGCATCATTGCCTCCCCAGGAGTAATAATGCACTCCATTCACTTCCTGGGCACCCTGGCCACAAGATGAGGATGGCATGCCGTCGGGAAACTTTTTGTTGAACTCTGCCGCACCGGCTGTCGTCAAGAATGTGATCGAGTCCAGGGCATCCTGCGGATTCTCAGGGTTGCCAGCAAGAAAGTCGGTTATTTGACCCATCAGCTCAAGAGCCTGAGCTATAAAAGCTTCTGTGTTCCCACCCATCGGAACCAGGCCCCGGGCCACATCGGCAAACTCCGAGCCAAAGTTGACGGCGTTTATGGTGGTTACAGAGGCTACTAGGTCAGGCCTGACACCCGCTGCGTAACGGATAGTGGGTCCACCAAGGCTGTGCCCTGTCAAATTGAATTTTTCGGCACCGGTGGCGGCTTGTAAATCTTCCAGATAGGTCACAAGCTGCTCTCCCCTGACATAGGCGTCTTCCCAGGCAGAGAGGTTGGGGCTGTAGACTTCGGCACCTCTCTCCTTGAGAGCATTGTGAACACCGTAAAAGTAATCAATGCCCAGAATGGAGTCGAACCCGGCCACACCATGCACCAGAACAATAGGGTATTTGGTTTTGTAGGCGTCACAGTCTTGCCAGAACATACAGGCTGCATTGGCCTGTGTGCTCAATAGAACGCTAAATGTCAGTGCTGTCCAGAGGATTTTTTTTATTATTGTGTCTGTCATGTCAATCTCAAATTTAGTTGTCATTGTATAATGGGCTAAACCTCTTATATCCCGTGAATATTAATGCCAAACTCAATCCTATTAATCAATAAGCCAATGACGAAATCATGCATTCTCTTTGGTTTTGAAAAGCATATTGTCTTTTTTATCAAGCGCTTGATCCAAGTTCTGAAATTCAAATTTTTGCGTTCTGTTTTTTGAGCGTTTTTCTTACATACATTATGTTTTTATTCGAACTGAACCGGTTGTCTGACGACAGGCTTTATATTGCCATAGAGTTTTACTATCGAAATGGTTGCGGGATTGTAAACACTTCGGCAAGGCAGAGGCTCCCCGGCAAACAGCAACATTGCCGGAAAGCAAAGCTTTTATTGTGCTTTTTGGACAGTGGATTTTAATAGGCACTGCCAACTGCCCACTGCGTCAGACTTTTTTTCTCTGCAATTGCTGCCCCACTCGCGCCAGTTGCTGCACAGGAATCGGCAACTGTTCCAGCTCCAGGCTATCCAGCAGGTTTTTTACTCCAAGCCCCAGCTCAGTGTCACCCTCAATCATCAGGCTGCGTTGAAAGAACAGGGTATCCGGGTCTTCCTGTCGGCCGGCCAGTTTCAGGAAAGATTTGCTGTCTCCCCGGAATTCAACATCAAAGTGTCGTGGGCCGGTAGCGGTCAGCTGACTGCCATCGAAACTGATAAAGAAGCTGATGTCGAGATCGGTAATATGGATTTTCAGGCAGCGATTTTCCAGAAAATCAAAATCGCCTTCTTCTATTGGCGTATGGAAGATGTGGTTGATGGCTTTGGTCAGCGGCTTGTTCACCATGGCTGATGGCAACAGCCTGACCGGCAGGCCCAGTAACTCAATACCTGGTTTTTTGAATCTCTCCCGCAGGTTAATACCGGGCAGAGGAGGTCTAATAGATGACAGCAGACTCAATGACAGCTCCTTCTCATATTGCTCACTTTTTCAAATTTCTCAATGGTGGCCCGGTCCAGCAAGTACAGCTCATCCAGTATGCGCAGTTGCAGGGAGCCAGGGCCGGGGCAATCCATACTGGCCAGTTCGCCGGCAATGCCAAGACAGGTAAGGCCGGATACGGCCGCAATCAGTGGTGTATCGCAGACCGCAAGAAATGCGCCGATGATGGCAGTTGCCGTACAACCGGTGCCGGTTACTCTGGCCATCATAGGGTGGCCATTATTGATTTTGTAGACGTCGTAGCCATCGGTCACATAATCGGTAGCACCGGTTACCGCGATAATCAGGTGATGTTCACGGGCCTTTTCCTGAATAAATTCCAGGGTAGACTCACTGCTAGTGCTGCTGTCGACGCCTTTGCCCTCATTGGCACCGGTAAACAGGGCTTTGATCTCGGAGGCGTTGCCCCGTACGACGGATGGCTTGTTGGCCAGCAACTGTTTATTGCCTGTCAGCCGGAAGGGTGTTGCCCCGACACCGACCGGGTCGAGAATCCAGGGCTTTTCAAGTTGTAATGCCGTTTCTGTGGCCAGAAGCATACTTTGCAGACTGGAGCCGGTCAGCGTTCCAGTATTGATCAGCAGGCTGCCGGTAATGCTCACCATATCAGCGACTTCTTCAATGGCATGGGCCATGATCGGCGATGCACCAATGGCCAGCAGGGCATTGGCTGTGGTGTTGGTGACCACATCGTTGGTGATGTTGTGAACCAGCGGCTGCTTTTCTCTCACTTCTTTGAGTGAATGAATCATTTGTTCTTGCATAGGAAAGGCCTTTTTATCCATGCTCAATAATAATGATGTCTGGCGGACAGTGCATTGACACGTGTCACGGTCTTGTCTCCTGACAAATGATTTCAAGAGTAGATCATTTGTTATCAGGTTGGTTGTTGTTGGCAACTATTCCTGTTTAAAAGAGATATCTTGAAATTATATTCTGCAAATTATCTAAATATGGATTTATTGGCTATTGTTTTTTGTCGTATCTAGCTATATTTTTTACCGCCTGAATACTACCGTTTTAGTTCAGTTTTCTGCTTATCAGTTATCCCGTCAGATCTCAGTTTTTACCTATGGAAGGGGCTTCAGAACCTTCTCCTGAACAGACTGATGGATTCTATTTTATTTCAAAAGAATTGACCGGTTCTTCCTTCACAGAATCGGTGCAGGGATTTTTTTGTGCTTTTTCTGCCCGATCAGGGCTTTTTGTTTCAGGAGCGAGGGAGATGGTTTTTAATCGGGATATGTTGGCGGATACTTTTGCCATGATTACCTTTGGTATTGTGGTTGGCATGAGTGTTGAACTGCTGGCAGGGCTGAGTTTTGAACAGTCACTGCAATCCCGTCTGATGAGTGTTCCCGTTAACCTGTTAACGGCAAGAGCTTATGGACTTTACCGTGACTGGCTGATTCGTCGTGGCCGGTTTATCGGCAATGGGTTTATGCAAATGACGCTGCTGGATGCCCTGGCGTTTCTGTCGTTTCAGATTCCGCTGTATGCCTTGCTGTTATTGTCGACAGGTGTCAATCTGGAGCAGTTGCTGGTTGCCTGTGCAGGGCAGATAGGAGCGATGCTGATTATGGGGCGGCCATACGGAATCTATTTGCAGCTCTGTCGCAACTGGTTCAAGCCTGTCACAATTCCTGCTGTATAAAAATTCTTCAGTTTTTCATGAATAAAGCCCTGATTCGTAAGCGATTTTCGAATCAGGGCTTTTTATTTTCCTGTCCTGGCGTTATAGTTATTTTCCGAAATGAGTCGACATGGTTTTATGTATTTGTCGACGCACTCTGGCATTAATAATGCCTTAATAACATAACCTCCATGCACTCATGTCACCCATGAGTCCGGCCTGAACTTCTATTCAATTTGTGACGGCTGTTATGGGGGATAAGCTGTATCACGTATCGTCTGTATCTGTCGTAAGTCAAACTGCGCTGCCCTCTGTGGGGGGACCATTGTTATCCCATATACGACAGCGTATTTGCATCATGGCTTGCGAGTTTCAGAAGCTGAGGTTCACCTTCTGACGTTCGGGACTGAGCATTACAAGGGGGAAGCATGTCCTTACTGGAAGTAGAAGGGCTGCGCATTGAGTTTCCATCTCGTCATGGCACTGCTGTAGCTGTTAAAGGGGTTTCATTTACCCTCGAAAAGGGGGAGATACTGGGCCTTGTCGGTGAGTCCGGTGCCGGTAAATCCACCGTTGGTAATGCGGTCATTGACTTGCTGAGCCCTCCCGGTGTGGTGGCTGGTGGTAATATCAAGCTGGATGGCCAGGCCATCAGTGGTCTCAGTGGCGAAGCCATTCGCCGGATCCGTGGTCGTCGTATCGGGTTTATTTTTCAGGACCCAATGACGTCTCTTAACCCGATTCTGACCATTGAAACTCAGATGGTGGAAACCATCATGGTCAATCTGGGGCTTGATAAAGCTGCGGCCTATAAAAAGTCAATAGAACTGCTGACCTCGGTCGGCATTTCAGAGCCGGAAGTCCGTATCAGGCAGTACCCTCACCAGTTTTCCGGCGGTATGCGACAGCGTGTTGTTATTGCCATTGCCCTGTCCGGCGACCCTGAGCTGATTATTGCCGATGAACCCACCACGGCACTCGATGTCTCTATTCAGAATCAGATTCTCGAATTGATCCGCAAACTCTGTAAAGAGCGGGACGTTGGCTGCCTGCTGGTCACCCACGATATGGGGGTTATTGCCAATGTGACGGATCGTGTCGCTGTTATGTATATGGGTGACCTGGTGGAACTGGGTTCCACCGAACAGATTCTACGTCGCCCGGAACACCCTTATACCCAAAGCCTGATCAGTGCCGTGCCCAGAACCGATATTAAACTGCACCGCTTTCCCAGGGTTGAGTACATCGAAAAAGAACAGGGGCGTCATATTGATGTGAAGAATCACTGGCTGGGGCAGAAAGAGCAGCTTTCTGAATTGAATGCAGAGATGAGCGACCGTGCCCTGCTGACCGTGAAAGACGTTAACCTTCGTTTTGAAACCCAGTCTGCGTTCCTGAAAAAAAATCGCCGTTACGTTCAGGCATCCAACCAGGTGTCTTTTGAGGTGCGCGCCGGTGAAACCTTTGGTCTGGTGGGGGAGTCCGGTTCCGGTAAGTCAACGATTGCCCGGATTATCGCCGGTCTTTATCCACCAGACTCCGGATTGATTGAGTTTGCCGGTCAGGATATTACCCGGCTGACTGAAAAGCAGCGTAAGCCATTTCGCCGTCAGATTCAGATGGTGTTTCAAAATCCCTATTCCAGCATGAATGCTCGAATGACGGTGCAGGACATCATTGCCGAGCCCATTCGTTTTCATCAACTGGCCGAATCTGAACGTCAGATCAATAGTATCGTGGCGGATCTGCTGGATCACGTTGGCCTTGGTCGTGGGGCCGGGGTCAAGTATCCCCATGAATTTTCCGGCGGCCAGCGTCAGCGCATCTCCATTGCCAGGGCATTGGCAACCCGCCCGAGATTCCTGATCTGTGACGAGCCGACCTCGGCGTTGGACGTATCGGTACAGGCTCAGATTCTCAACCTGTTAAAAGACCTTCAGGAGGAGCTTGGCCTGACCATGCTGTTTATCAGCCACGATCTGCCGGTTATTCTGCAGATGTGTGACCGCATTGGTGTGATGAAGATGGGAACACTGGTTGAAGTGGGGGACACCGATCGGATTTTCAGTGATCCTCACCATGAGTACACCCGACATCTGATCAATATGATGCCAAGGGTTGAGCATCTGTCCCGCAGTGGGTTGGATATTGAAGCCAGTGTTGCTGCGCATTCTTAGGTATAGTTCTTGAGTAATTTTAAAAAGTGAAACACCTGTAATGGGGGAATGATGAAAAAAACCATGAAGCTCTCTATTAAGAGACCTATAAAAAGACTGGCCGGAGCCATTCTGGCAGCATCATTGGCGGTAGGGGCCCAGGCCGCTACTTTAAAAATGGCCTACGATTCCGATCCGGTATCTCTGGACCCGCATGAGCAGCTGTCCGGTGCCACGCTGCAGTTGTCGCACCTGGTATTTGATCCACTGGTTCGCTGGGATGACAACCTTCAGTTTGAGCCTCGTCTGGCAGAAAAGTGGCAGCGTATTGATGACAGGACCATGCGCTTTACCCTGCGTAAAGGCGTTAAATTCCACAGCGGTAATGCACTGACGTCTGCCGACGTTCAATGGACTTTTCAGCGACTGGCCAGCAGTCCGGATTTCAAAGCGGTGTTCGAGCCTTTTGCCGCCGTGAAGGTCATTGACGACCATACCTTTGATCTGGTGACCAAAGAGGCATTCCCCCTGGTATTGAACTCTGCCACCTATATCTTCCCGATGGACAGCAAGTTCTATGCAGGTCTGGATAGCACAGGTCAGGAGAAGTCTTTGCTGAAGAAGCACGGCGATACCTATGCCTCTAAAAATGCTTCTGGTACCGGGCCGTTTATTGTGACCGAGCGTGAGCAGGGCGTGCGTGTCGATTTCCAACGGTTTGCTGGTTACTGGGATAAGCAATCGCCGGGTAATGTGGATGAAATTGTGCTTACCCCCATTAAAGAAGGTCCAACCCGTGTAGCCGCTCTGCTGTCCGGTGATGTGGACTTTATCTTCCCTGTGCCGCCTAACGATCATGAGCGTATCAAGCGGTCTGGCAATACGGATCTGGTGACCCTTGGTGGCACCCGTATCATCAGTTTCCAGTTGAATCAGGAGCGGGTTCCCGCGTTCAAAGACAAGCGTGTTCGTCAGGCCATTAACTATGCCATCAACAATGACGGCATCGTTAAAAAAATCATGAAAGGTTTTGCGACACCTGCCGGTCAGCAGGGGCCAAAAGGCTACGCCGGTTATGTTTATGATCTGCAGCCACGTTATGACCTGAAAAAGGCCAGGCAGCTGATGAAAGACGCCGGTTATGAAGATGGTTTCGCCATCACCATGATGGCTCCCAATAACCGTTATGTGAACGATGCCAGGATCGCTCAGGCGGTGGCTTCCATGCTGTCAAAAATCAACATTAAAGTGGATCTGAAAACCCTGCCAAAAGCGCAGTACTGGCCAGAGTTTGATGAGCGTTCTGCGGATATGATGATGATTGGCTGGTACTCCGATACGGAAGATTCCGCCAACTTTACCGAGTACCTCACAGCCTGTGCCGATTCGGTTTCCGGCTGGGGACAGTACAACTCCGGCAATTACTGCAATGAGGCGGTAGACGCGCTGGTTAAGAAGGCTGGCTCTGAAACCGATCCAACCGTACGGGCACAGATTCTGCAGGACGTTGAGCGTACCCTCTATGAGGAAGCAGCCTTTGTTCCCCTGCACTGGCAGAACCTTGCCTGGGGTGCCAGCAAGAACGTGGCCGCCAAAGACGTGGTTAACGTGATGAACTTCCCTTATCTGGGCGACCTGGTGATTAAGGAGTAATCACCTAGAACACCTTTATCTGAAGGACGACAGCAGTCATTTTACTTCCTGTGAAGTGACTGCGGTCAGCACCGGTTATTAGTTATCCGGTGCATCGACTATTGGCATCGCAGGCTATGGGCATCGATATTTATGCTGTTATTTTTAATGCGTAGGCTTATGCAGGGGCTGATAGTGATGTTTGTCATCAGTATTATCAGCTTTTCCATACAGGACAATCTTGGGGATCCACTCCGGGAGCTGGTAGGGCAATCGGTGTCAGAAGCCGAACGTGAAAAGTTGCGTGACGAGATGGGGTTAAACGACCCGTTCCTCACTCAATACACAAGATTTATGGGTAACGCGTTACAGGGCGACCTGGGGGACTCTTATTTTTTTAAAGCACCGGCGCTGGACGTTATCCTGGCCAAAATGCCTGCCACCCTTGAGCTGGTGTTTGCCGCGAGTTTGATCATTATTCTGGTGTCTATTCCCGCTGGAGTGTATTGCGCCATTCGACCCAACAGCTGGTTTACCCGGTTAATTCTCGGGTTCAGTATTCTCGGTATTTCTGTTCCTGTTTTTCTGACCGCTATTTTCAGTATTTACCTGTTCTCTATTGAGCTGGGCTGGCTGCCATCTTATGGCCGTGGTGAGCTGGTGCCGGTTATCGGTGGCTGGGAGAGTGGCCTGTTTACTCAAGATGGCCTGTTGCATCTGATTCTGCCTGCCATCTCGCTGGCCAGCATTATGCTGCCACTGTTTATCCGACTGATTCGCTCTGAAATGTCAGAAGTGCTGCATACCGAGTATGTCAAGTTTGCCAGAGCGAAAGGGTTGAAAAAGGCACGTATCTACTTCCTCCATGCCCTGAAGAACACCATGCTGCCGGTGATTACCGTTGGCGGTGTGCAGATAGGAACCATGGTCGCTTATACCATTCTTACGGAGACTGTCTTCCAGTGGCCGGGCATGGGCTTTCTGTTTCTGGAAGCGGTCAACCGGGTGGATACGCCGCTGATTGTTGCTTACCTGATCGTTGTGGGTGCCATTTTTGTGGTGGTGAATACGCTGGTGGATCTGCTGTACGGCCTGATTAATCCCACCGTCAGACTGGCGAGGAGTGCCCAATGAGTGAAATGATGTCGAACGCGCCGGTCGATCAGGAATCTACTGCGGCCAATATAGCGCCAGGGCGCTGGGAGCGTTTCAGGAACTCTACCTTCTGGTACAGCTTCACCCGTGACAAGGTGGCCATGGTCTGTGCCCTGATTTTCGCGCTGTTTGTCGGGGCTGCGCTGCTGGCTCCCATCCTGGCACCCACCAATCCCTACGATCTTTCCACCATTGATATTATGGATTCGGAAATTGCCCCGGTGTGGTCAGCAGAGGGGGATGAACGTTTTCTGCTGGGCACCGACGACCAGGGTCGTGATCTGTTCAGCACCATTCTCTATGGTATGCGCATCTCATTGGCGATCGGTCTGTTTGCGGTGTTGCTGCAGGCTTTTCTGGGGATTGTTCTGGGCCTGACCGCCGGTTACTTTGGTGGTCGAATCGATAGTTTTCTGATGCGGGTTGCGGATATTCAGCTGTCGTTCTCTACCATGATGGTGGCGATTATCGTGCTGGCGGTTTTCCAGGCCTCTTTTGGTTCGGAACTCTACAGTAAGCTGGCCATGTTAATGCTGATACTGGTGATTGGTATTGCCGAATGGCCTCAATATGCCCGTACGGTTCGGGCATCGGTATTGGCAGAAAAGAAGAAGGAGTATGTGGAGGCGGCCAGGGTTATGGGCTTTGGTGCCGGGCGCATTATGTTTCGACATATCCTGCCAAACTCACTGTCGCCTATTCTGGTGATCTCGACGGTGCAGATTGCCAATGCGATTATCAGTGAGGCTGCGTTGTCGTTCCTGGGTCTTGGTATGCCGGTATCCCAGCCCTCTCTGGGGTCTCTGATCTCCAGTGGTTTTGAGTATATCTTCTCTGGCAGCTGGTGGATTACGGTTATTCCCGGGATTGTGCTGGTGGTGCTGGTGTTGGTGCTCAACCTTCTGGGGGACTGGCTCCGGGATGTGTTGAATCCAAAACTGTATAAGGGCTAGCACATCATTTCGATGAATTTGGTGTGTATAATCTCCGCTCACCCTGAGCGTCCTTCGACCCAGCTCAGGATGCACGGTCGAAGGGTGATTGGCACAGTATTCAGGGTATGGAGTTTACGCCTTTCGACTCCGCTCAAGACGAACGGAGTTTGGAGGTCAATAAAGGAACCCGTCAATGACTCCCAAACTCCGTTCGTCCCGGACGGAGTTGCAGGGCGACCATCTGAACAACTTCTATTCGCCGCTTTGTTGATCTGAGTTAACACTACCGACTTATAAGTTGGTTATTATCTACGCAAATATTGGTTTTATAATTACTCACGTATTTAGATATGTCCCGTATAGCGTTGTTGCACCAGGGGTGTGAAGGCCAGACCCGAAAAATTACCGAAAGAATCGGCTACTGCCTGGCCCAGGCTGGTCATGAGACGTTTGTCAGCTCTATTACTGATCTGAACGACGGCTTCTCACTTCGGTCTTATGATGGTGTTATTCTTGGTTGTTCGATTCGTTATGGCAAACACCATAAGGCGTGTTACCAGTTTATCAGGCAATACAGTGACCAGCTGGCAACCATTCCGGGTTACTTTTTTTCCGTCAATCTGACCGCCCGCAAGCCTGAACGACGGGACCCTCATAACAACCGTTACCTGCAGAAATTCCTGAAACAGAGTTCATGGACTCCGGACCGGGTGGAAGTGTTTGCCGGTGCTTTGCTGTATACCCGATATCGCTGGATTGATAAACAGATGATCCGCTTGATTATGAAGCTGACCGGGGGGCCTGTTGATGTTACCAGGAATACCGAGTTTACCGATTGGATGCGGGTTAAGGCATTTGCCGAACAGTTAAACCGGGACTTTCAGAAAATAAGCCGCCCAATGGCGGCTGAAGCTTATAAAAGTACCGTGATTGAAAACCTTCAGTTCCCGGAATGATTAAATCCAAAATGATGTCCTGAGGCTTTTATTCGTTAAATTTGGACAATTCCTGACTGAGTTGCTGTGTGAGCCATGGCTTCTCCGGCAGTGGTGCATCCAGACGGGGGGCATCCAGGGTTGCCGCATGATAGATGTCCCTTGGTAGATGAACCACGCTGAGAGCAAGAGCTATGGCAGCAGATGCCAGAGTGGCAACTGCGCCAATGCCAAGCCCGAGAACGGCACCGGTACGGATGCCTGCCTCTTTGCCAACATAGGCACCAGCGGCAACAATATAGGGGTTAAAAGAAAAAGTCAGCAAGTCTAATATCTGAGGAATCAGAGCCACAGTAAATCCTGCTGTAGCACCGACTGCCGCACCGGCACCCATGCCCAAAAACATGCCTGCGGAGCCACTGAACATCATGGCCGTTAAGATTCGGTTTCTGACCGCCTTGAATGGATAAACCAGCCGGTCTTTTAAACTTGGCTTTGCCAAAAAGTCAGTGCCCGACATACTTTTCTGGGTAGCTGAAGTAGTTGATGGCTTTGTGGTCTTCCTTTGCCCGAAGCGCCCTCCGTTGATCATGTCAGTTTGGAAGTCAGTAAGAAAGGTGGTCTTTTGTTGATTGCCAGTAGTAGCAGTAGCAGTTCCAGTTCCAAACATAGATACACTCCATTATCCGTAGTTTCTTCAATACAATCCGGTGTATTGGGCGTTTTGTTCAAGTTATGGGAGTAATTTATAACGAGCTGAGCCAAAAGTTCATAACACTGTGTTTAGTATTACTGACAATACTGCTGATTCTTATTTTTGCAATGGTAGGGGGTATATAACTTATTGATATTAATATCTTATTTCTCTAAAAATAAGTTATTGCCATTTAAGGCTGTTTTGTTATGTGCCAATTTTGTTAAACATCATAATGTCGATAATGATTACCAGGCAGGATGATAAAAGGAGAACGTTTAAATGCATCTCGTTACAGGTTTTTTTCTTCTGGTGTTTTCTCTGATGGTCAGTGCAGACGGTCTGCAGAGCCAGCTGACACCCGGAGGTATTTTGGTCGGTCAGGCAGCACCGGGGAGTCGGATTGTTTATGACAACCAGGAAGTCAGAGTAGCGAAAGATGGGCGCTTTATTCTAGGCTTTGGTCGTGATGCAGAACTGAAGCAGTCCTATACAGAGCATTTTGCCAGTGGCGAACTGAAGACGTTTAATTTAATCCTTAAGCCACGGAAATATGATATTCAGCGGTTGACCGGGATTGCCAGAAAATATGTATCACCGGATGAGCGGGTGCTATCCCGTATCCGCAGAGAAGCTCAACAGGTGCGTGCAGCCAGAGTGCCTGATACCGATCAGGCGGATTTTTTTAACGGCTTTGACTGGCCGGTAAAAGGTCGCATCAGTGGCGTTTATGGCAGCCAGCGCGTGTATAACGGTCAACCGGGGCGGCCACACTACGGCCTGGATATCGCCGTACCCACAGGCACACCGGTAGTGGCACCGGCTGATGGGGTTGTGCGACTGGTGGACCCGGATCTCTACTATTCCGGCGGCACCATCATTATTGATCATGGCCACGGTATTTTTTCCAGCTTTCTCCATCTCAGCAAAGTCTCTGTGAAAAGTGGGGCGGCTATCAAACGAGGGCAGACTATCGGTGAAGTGGGTGCCACAGGCCGGGTTACCGGTGCCCATCTTGACTGGCGCTATAACTGGTTTGATAAGCGGCTTGACCCTGCACTGTTAACCCTTGGGGATCAGTAAATCCATCAGACCCTGCGGTATGTTATGATCCCTGCCAGGGAGGACATAATCATGACATTCTTTGGTAAAGACCCTGATAAACAGCAACTTCCAACTGAAGAAAAAGCCCTGCCGGGCAGGGAAGACGTGATGCCGGTCCCGGCCCGGCATTATGTCAATGGACAGCCATTGAGGCCGCCATTTCCCGAAGGCTTGCAGACCATCTACCTGGGGCTTGGCTGTTTCTGGGGAGCAGAGCGATTGTTCTGGCAACTGCCCGGTGTTTATACAACGGCGGTTGGCTATGCAGGTGGTTACACACCCAATCCTACTTATGAAGAGGTCTGCACCGGAGCAACCGGGCATACAGAAATGGTGATGGTGGTTTACGATCCTGAAAAGGTAACGACACAGGCTTTATTAGCATGTTTCTGGGAATCCCATGACCCAACCCAGGGAATGAGGCAGGGTAACGACGTGGGAACTCAGTATCGTTCAGCCATTTATACCACCACGGATGAACAGGCCGTATTGGCTGAAAGCTCAAGGAGTGAATTCTCAACGTCTTTGCAACAGCAGGGCTATCCGGACATTACCACAGAAATTCGTGGGGCTCCGCCGTTTTACTACGCAGAAGAATACCATCAGCAATATCTGGCCAGGAATCCCGGCGGTTACTGTGGTCTGAAAGGTACGGGTGTTTGTCTTGGTTAACTACTTAAGTAGCCGCTAAAGATTTTCACCCAGACAAAAAAACGGGCAACCAAGAGATAGATCAGGTTGCCCGGACGCAGTTTGCTGAATGGATTGAAACAGGAGCTTCATGAACAGGTAACCATGTGTTACCTAATCCATGCCTACTAAGATAGACAGCCATTGTTGATTCCTCCCTGCGTATTGCTACCTGTTTTTTTGCGATTTTTACCTAGTTTATTGGTCGAGGAAAGACGGCAGTCTCGCTTCCGTTATAACTCTCGTCATAAGCCTCCTATATTTTATTTCTGATCAGATCCCTGATCAGGAAGCGGGAGGGGTGAATCGCTTCCAGCAGTTTTGCAGGCATTGATAGACCGACAGTACTATCGGGCTCACCGGTGATCATGGTGGCCAGAATCTCACCGGCAACAGGGCAGGAGATTATTCCCCTGGAGCCGTGTCCGGCGGTCACGTACAGGCCTTCCAGATATTCAGGGCAGACGTCAATGGTCAACTTGCTGTTTTTTCTGAGGGGTGCATAAGCGGCAACAAAGTGCTTAAGGTCAACGATTGGACCCACCACGGGCAGGTAATCCGGTGTTGTGCAGCGGAACCCTGTGCGTCCGCCGGTCACTTGTGCATCAGTTCCACCGAGTGCCTGATACATGGCAGGGAAATACCCGGCCTGCATGGCCAGGTTTTCCAGGTGGTCGGCTTCTCGAACTTCTGTACCTTTGTCGTTAAAACTGAACGTTGCGCCCAGGGTGTGATAGCCATCGACAGCGGGGGCTATATAGCCTTCTCCGCAGACACAGGAGGCCAGTTTGTCACTTTCGGTGGTTGCTCTGGCCTGAGTAATCTGGCCACGGATGGCTTTAAGTGGCAGGTAGTTAAACTGTGACAACTGATGACTGGCCGCTCCCCGGGCAATGATCACGGTTTTACTGTGCAACCTGTCGCCATCGGTTTTCACCAGCCAGCCCTGCTCAACGGGTTCGATCGTATTCACCGTCGTGCTGGTGACCACCCGAATGTTTGGGTGATCGGCCAAAGCCTGACAGAGTGCGGGTGGGTGCACCCAGCCTGCCTGGGGAAAGTAGAGGCCGGGATAGTGAATACCCAATCCGGCGATATCGCTCAGTTGCGCTTCCGTCAGGTATTGCAGCAGAGCATTCGGATGTTGTTTATCCAGGGCCTGGTATCGTTGATCCGTTTTGGCATCAATGGCTAACTGGATAACACCGCACTGCTGCCACTGTTCAATTTCCAGTGCTTTTAGCGTATCCAGGGTGAATTGATAACCTTTAAGGATGAACTGGCTGAGCGGCGTGTTATCGGCAGAAAGTTTGGCATAGAGAACACCCTGCGGATTACCCGATGCTTCGCTGGCCAGGGCCTGATGTTGTTCCAGAATGGTGACCTGCCATCCCCGACGGGCCAGCGCCCATGCAGCGCTGCAGCCCGCCAGACCGCCACCGACGACGATGGCTGTTTTTTCAGGGTTGCTGTGGCCAGCGGGCGCAAACCAGGGTTTGCTCACAGGCAGACCCGGGGGGACAAAGCGGCCGGCAATCATATCCCGCTTGCGGCCAAAGCCCGGTTGTTTGGTCACTGAGAAGCCTGCCTCCGTCAGCCCGTCCCGAACCAGTCTGGCCGCAGTGAAGGTGGCGTAGGTTGATTGCTCATGGCTTTTGGCTTTCAGGGTCTGGAACAGTTTGGGTTGCCACATATCCGGATTTTTGGCCGGGGCAAAGCCATCGAGAAACCAGGCGTCAACCTTCTCGTTGATATGAGGCAATGTGTCCAGCACATCACCAATCAAAATATGAAGACGGATGTGTTTGCCTGATGCGCGGTCTGAAAATTGCAGGTCGATATTTTCCTCACTCAATTGATAGGCGCTGATCATTCTGTTGGCCAGAGGTGTCAGCTCCTCAAACACATTGAGTGCTTTTTGCAGGTCATCCTGCTGGAGTGGATACTTCTCCGTGCTGATAAAGACCAGAGAGGTGTTATCAGGGGCCTTTTCCAGAAAGAGCTGCCAGGCACAGAGGAAGTTCAGACCAGTGCCAAAGCCGGTTTCGCCAATGGTGAACGTGGTACCGGGTACCAGTTGACGAAACCGCCCGGGGAGATGATTATGTTCCAGGAACACATGGCGTGTTTCGGCAATACCCGAGGCCCGGGAAAAGTAGACATCATTAAACCGGGTGGAGATTGGCAGGCCATTTTCCCACTGGATATCAGCAGTGATGGTGTGATTCGGATGGTTTGGTGGATGATTGGACACGGCTTTCTGTTTCAATATTCAATATCAGGCGAAAAGCTGCAAGCATAGTCAGTGCCGACTATCGGGTAAAGAACCATGAGCAAGGAGACTGCCCGAGAACAGTCTCCTGGTAGTGGCAGTGGTGCTCAAGGTTCTTTCTGACCATGTACCAGATCCGGGATAATATAATGGCGTCACGTTTTATTAAAAAAACTTTCTAGCCTTTGTTTTACCCTCGTATTATTAGTACAGCAGAGTTCCAGGAATCTTCTGAGCTCGTCTTTCATGGTCCTACTGCCCTGACCGATGCCAGCGGATGATTCCTGAAGGGCTTGATGAACAACATTATATTTTTCACCCATTTCTGGGGCTTCACGGGTTGGCCCATTGCGGTGCTTCCAGGCAAACCGGTTTCGAAAGTATTCTATTAATTCCAGCAGAGTTCGTGCATTCCGATCTCTGAAGGGCTCCAGCCTGTTCTTGAAGAAATTTATCGGTTCAAGTTTTGGTTTGTATGTTTCGTAGGCAACTCTGTGTATGGCACAATGCAGAGGGTCATGGGTAACAGGGGGCCAGCTTCGGCTCTGCGTTTGACCTAATGCTTCTATTAAACCGTACAGATCGATAGAGAAATTACGTGAATGGTCACTAAGTTCAGAATGATATAATTTCGCAACAGTAGCGCCGGGAATATCGTCGTAACGCAGTCCGGAAAACTTCAGATGGCCAGTGGCAGGCTGCTGAAGGCGCATATCCTTCTTTAAACCTGGCTGGTTATCTTTTATAAATTTTTTAACTCTTATCCCAGCGTCTGCCCTGCCGGATTTATCAATACCAGATAATAACTTTTCGAAAAAGGTCTTTATGACCCGGGCAGGCAGTAAATGTTGACAGTCTGTTGAAGCTTCATCCGACCTGGTGACATCGACAGAGCTTTGCTGGATTGGCTCCGGATGTTCGAGGATGAACTTTTGCTCGAGGAAGTGCAAGCACAGCACGATGGTGAGTTCACTGATTCTGGAATATGCATTTTTAGTAGCGAGAACATCGTGTTCATCAATGTATAGCTGGTGTATTTTTTGGCCTGTTTCCCGGATTTTTTGACTACTGTTGCTTTCCAGTGACGGCAGGTCGATAACTTCATGGAATATGTTCCAGAATGGGGCCTTTGCTGACGACATTGGTACGCAATAGCTTAATGTATCAGCCAGTTCTGAAAAGTTGGTATCGTAGGCCTCATTCAGCCTGAGTAAGCAACGCTTAAAGGTTGCAGGGAGGTTATCGCCTGAAACCAAATCTGTCCCCGGGTTATTGGCAATTGAAGTACAAGCGGAAGGAAGGCATGAGTAATCGGGGCCTGGTAGGTCGAGCAACGAATGAGTAGGCGGCAGTGAGGGTATATTTGAGGAACCGGCACCGATGTAGACAGTCCACCCTGAAAATTCTGTGGCGACAGGAGGTTCCTGAGGCCCTGACTGTTGTGGGCGTTGCGCAACGGCTGGTAGATTTCTGATAGACGTATCCATAACTAACTCTGATTTGTATTTATTTAATGCTGCTGGCATAGGGTAAGCAGCAGCGCTTGTGCGAATCATTGCGACTTATGTGACCACAGCAAAATATATTGGTTCCCACCGTGCCTGACTCCGGCATACACCATAAATATTCGATTCCTTATGGTTAGCCATATAGGTGAAGTCAGCGTTATCTGTGAGTGCTCCTTATTTTATTATCAGGCCTGCTGACGGTAGAATTGGCGCTTTTTCACTCAAGAGGCATGCCATGCGGTTGATACTGGCGCCGATGGAAGGCGTTATGGATCACGATATGCGGGATCTGCTCACCGGCATCAATACCTTCGATCTCTGTGTTACCGAGTTTGTCCGGGTAACAGATACGCTGTTGCCGAACCGGGTCTTTTATCGTACCTGTCCGGAGTTGTTGCAGGGGGCAAAAACTTCGAATGGTACACCTGTTCGTTTACAGCTGCTGGGCAGTCACCCGGAATATATGGCACTGAATGCCCAGCGTGCAGTGAAACTTGGCTCGCCCGGAGTGGACATTAACTTCGGCTGTCCGTCAAAAACGGTCAATAAAAACCGGGGCGGGGCAATTTTGCTGCGGGAGCCGGATCAGCTGTTCAGTATTGTCCGGGCGGTTCGGGAGGCTGTTCCGGCAGAGCTGCCGGTGACGGCTAAAATTCGCCTGGGTTATGAAGACAAGTCGTTATTCCTGGAAAACGCCCGTGCTATTGAACAGGCAGGCGCCTCGGAACTGGCGGTGCATGCCCGGACAAAGGCGGAGGGCTATCGGCCTCCGGCTCACTGGGAATACATTGGCAAAATTCGGGAAAACCTGGGGATTCCGGTGATCGCCAACGGCGAGATCTGGAATCATGAAGATGCCAGGCGCTGTATGGACGCTTCCGGCTGCACTGACCTGATGGTCGGGCGGCCTTCGCTGGTAACGCCGAATATCACAACCATGATTCGCGAATCCGTCAAGCCCATGAGCTGGTCTTCAGTGTTGCAGCTGATTCTGCAATTAAGCGACAGAGATCGTCAAAATGGCAAATGGCAATACCATCCTTCCCGTCTGAAGCAGTGGCTCAATTATCTGCGTAAAGCGTATCCGCAAGCCCAGAATCTGTTTGAGCGCATCCGCTCCCTCCGTGACGCTGATGGCATTGTGGAAATCCTCTGCTCTGACCTGGCAAGAGCGGCCTAGGACAGTCTTAAGTCCGACAGGCCCTAATAACGGATGGCCAATTTTATCGGTTGGCCAACTTTTATTGATTTACGTCGGTGAATTTTTTTCCGGACTGAGGCAACCTTCCTTTTGCGAGATGCTGTCGAAGGTAGTCCTGGGCTTCTTTTATAGACAACATAGTCCGGATGACTGATTGCTTATTACACAATGTTCAGTAGTATACTGACGCAGCCAGGAGGCGTAAGACAGCCAAGAGCCATGAACCTGTTCATGGAAATAATAATCAGCAATGGTTCCGGCAGGGCAGAACTGCCTGAGGGGATTGACCGGACCTGCAAGCCTGAAAAAAACAAAGGACTTACTTGATGAATCCATCGGACCTTATTTCAGAAGGTTCCAGCCTGATGCTCTTTGGAATGGGTTTTGTGTTCCTGTTTCTGACGCTATTGGTGCTGGCAACCAGCCTGATGTCAACAATCATCGATCGGTATTTTCAGGAACCGTTACCATCTGTAGCCAATCCCATTCCAGTGAATAGCCAGCCATCGTCATCCGATGATCAGGGTGAACTGATTGCTGTTATCAGTGCAGCCATTCAAATGCACAGAACAAAAAAAGCTCAAGCAGAAAAACGCCAATAACCGGGGGATAAAGAAGGGTTATGTCTGACGTACAAAAGCCATTAGCCAATAAAAAGCCGCTGGGTATTACCGATGTGGTGTTGAGGGATGCCCATCAGTCACTGTTTGCTACCCGTCTTCGCATTGAAGATATGTTGCCGATCGCAGAACAGCTGGATCAGATCGGCTACTGGTCTCTCGAAACCTGGGGTGGTGCCACCTTTGATGCCTGTATCCGCTTCCTGGGAGAAGACCCCTGGGAGCGGTTGCGCGAGCTGAAAAAAGCCATGCCCAGGACCCCTCAGCAGATGCTGTTAAGGGGACAGAATCTGCTGGGATACCGTCACTATGCTGACGATGTCGTGGATAAATTTGTTGAGCGTGCCGTTGCCAATGGTATGGATGTGTTCCGGGTATTTGATGCCATGAACGATCCCCGTAACCTGATGCAGGCAATGAAAGCGGTGAAGAAGCAGGGTGCTCATGCCCAGGGGACGATCTCTTACACCACCAGTCCGGTTCATACCATGGATAGCTGGGTCTCTCTGGCCAAAGAGATCGAGGATCTGGGTGCGGATTCTCTGTGCATTAAGGACATGTCCGGCATTATTACGCCGACTGACGTGTATGAGCTGGTTTCCCGATTAAAGCGAGAAACGGACCTGGAAATTCAGCTGCACTGCCATGCCACCTCCGGCCTTTCTTCCATGTCACTGCTCAAGGCCGTTGAAGCCGGTGTTGATCGTGTTGATACGGCCATCTCTTCCATGTCGATGACCTATGGACATTCGCCAACTGAGGCTATCGTTGCTGCATTGCAGGGGACTGAGCGTGATACCGGGCTTGATCTGCACAAGCTGGAAGAAGTGGCTGCTTACTTCCGGGTGGTCCGAAAAAAATACGCGAAGTTTGAAGGTCAACTCCGTGGCGTTGACTCCAGAATCCTTATTGCTCAGGTACCCGGTGGCATGCTGACCAATATGGAAAGTCAGCTGAAAGAGCAGGGGGCCAGTGATAAGTTTGATGAAGTGCTGCAGGAGATTCCAAGAGTTCGTGAAGACCTGGGGATGATTCCACTGGTCACGCCCACTTCCCAGATTGTTGGCACCCAGGCGGTTCTCAATGTACTGACCGGTGAGCGCTATAAAACCATCTCCAAAGAGACCCGGGGGATTTTAACAGGTGAGTACGGTGCTACACCGGCACCGTTTAACCAAAGTCTTCAGGACAGAGTGCTGGAGGGTAAGATAGCGATTACCTGTCGTCCGGCAGATCTGCTTGAAGCTGAATTTGAAGAACTGACTGCTGAACTCCATGGCCTGGCCAAAGAGAAGGGCATCAATCTGGCGGATCAGACCGTGGATGATGTTCTGACCTACGCCCTGTTCCCGCAGGTTGGTCTGAAGTTCCTGCAGAATCGCGGTAACCCTGATGCTTTCGAACCTGCTCCCGGGACCGAGCCGGAAGTGAAGCCTGCTGCCCGGGCAACTTCCGTGGCTCCTCCAACGGAGGATTCTGTTTATACCGTTCGCGTTAATGGCAATGCCTATACCGTTCAGGTTTCAGAAGGTGGTGATGTTTCTTCCATGCTGGCTCCGGTTTCAGCGCCGACAGCCCAACCTGAAGCGACAACCACATCAGCCTCTGAAGGTGAGCCAATGCCCGCACCACTGGCCGGTAATATCTGGAAGGTGAATGTCATACCGGGGCAGCATATTCAAGAAGGTGATGTGTTGCTTATTCTTGAAGCCATGAAAATGGAAACGGAAGTTCGTGCCCCGCGTTCCGGACAGGTGACGTCGGTTGATGTGCGTGAAGGTGACAGTGTAGCGGTGGGTGATACCCTGCTTGCCCTGGCTTAATAAAAAGCGTTAGGGAGACCTCTTACAGAGGTCTCTCAAAGAGAAAAGTCTGGTCGAGAAATATGCCATGGAAAAGCTATTAACGCTCTGGGAGGGCTCCGGGTTATACAACCTTACCGCCGGAGAGTTCGTTATGATTCTGGTGGGCTTTGGGTTGCTGTATCTGGCCATCCGCAAGCAATTTGAGCCTCTACTGCTGGTACCTATTGGTTTTGGTGGAATTCTGGCCAATATTCCCCAGGCCGGTCTGGCGTTTTCCGCCATTGAGCAGGCGCTTCATATAGCTAACCCTGCACTGATGCAGGCGGTTGCCGAAGCGCTGGGCAGTGCTTCGACTGCCCCGGATCAACTTTATACTTTATACCATGAAGCGAATGTGGCAACCCGGACTGTAGTGAGTCACATTATTGCTGATGCAGGGTACACGAACGGTGTCCTTTATCAGTTTTACAGTGTGGCTATTGGCAGCGGTGTTGCTCCTTTGGTGATCTTTATGGGGGTGGGTGCCATGACGGATTTTGGTCCGTTGCTCGCTAACCCGAAAACCCTGTTTCTGGGGGCTGCCGCTCAGTTTGGTATTTTTGCCACAGTGTTTGGCGCTATTGTATTGAGCTCTATGGGGCTGATGAATTTCAGCCTGGCGGATGCCGCTGCTATCGGTATTATTGGTGGTGCGGATGGTCCTACTGCGATCTATGTATCCAGCGTACTTGCTCCCCACCTGCTGGGTGCCATTGCGGTGGCTGCTTACTCTTATATGGCTCTGGTTCCGCTGATTCAGCCGCCGATTATGAAAGCGCTGACTACGGTAGAGGAACGCAGGATTGTTATGACACAGCTGCGGTCAGTGAGCAAGACGGAAAAAATCGTTTTCCCGATCTTAATGCTGGTGCTGGTGGCCCTGTTATTACCCGATGCGGCTCCGCTGCTGGGGATGTTCTGTTTTGGTAACCTGATGAAAGAGTGTGGTGTGGTTGAACGCCTGTCGGATACAGCGCAAAATGCGCTGATCAACATCACCACCATTTTCCTCGGGCTATCAGTGGGTTCCAAACTGAGTGCTGACAAGTTTCTGCAAATGGAAACCCTGGGGATTCTGGCGTTGGGGATTGTGGCATTCTGTATCGGTACAGCCAGTGGTGTCCTGATGGCAAAACTGATGAATCGGGTGTCGTCTACCAAAGTGAACCCGTTGATTGGTTCAGCCGGGGTGTCAGCGGTACCCATGGCGGCCAGGGTCTCTAACAAAATGGGGCTTGAGGCCAATCCGCAGAACTTCCTGCTGATGCATGCCATGGGTCCCAATGTAGCGGGTGTTATTGGCTCAGCGGTAGCAGCGGGGGTGATGATTAAGTACCTGTCATGAATTTTTTCTGAAGGACAATGCGATGATTTCGAGAGAAGTCATCGCATTTTTTTTTATTCAGTGAGAATATAGCGCTTTCCATTTTTATATTTTTTCGCAGAAAAAATAGAGAAGTACTTTATGATTTATAAAGAATACAGTGTCTCATCCAAGAAGCGCATTGCCCTGGTCGCTCATGATAATAAGAAAGGGGAATTGGTGCAGTGGAGTCTGCGCCATAAAGAAAAGCTGCAGGGTCATGATCTTTTTGCCACGGGTACCACAGGAAGTCTGCTGGAAAAAGAACTGTCTATGCCGGTCACAAAATTTATCAGTGGTCCGCTGGGTGGAGACCAGCAGATTGGTGCATTGATTTCTGAATGCAAACTGGACCTGCTGGTATTTTTCTGGGACCCGTTTGAGCCAATGCCCCATGATCCGGATGTTAAGGCATTGTTACGGATCGCAGCGGTGTGGAATATCCCGGTTGCCTGTAACCAGAGCTCGGCGGATTACATATTCTCGTCAGACTTGCTTGGACAATCTCATAACCGGCATATTCCGGATTATGACAGCTATCTACAGCAAAGAACGCTTTGATTTTATGGGTTCAAAAAGAGCACAAAGGCCTTGAAATAAGGGCCTTTGGCGAAAATAATCCGGGAAAGTAATGAATGGGTTCCGCTAGACAAGCTCCGCTGAATAAGCCTGGCTGGTAGTGTCAGTATTCAAAAACAATCAATATAAAACGGGTATTCAATAATCAGAGTTGTCGTTGCCGTCTCTGCTCATTGAGCCAATACCGAAGCCTGAAGGCCCGTACTGGCGGCGCTTTTTGTAGGTTACCTTGGGCTCGGCGCTGCTATGGCGGTCTTCAGGCGCAGCAGGCCTGCAGTTCATAGTGCCGCTGATGGCGCTGTTGTTACCAACGCTGTTACCACTGCGATAGCTTTGACCACCGGATGAAAACCTGCGGACAGGCTGCTTGGTAACCGATGGCTGAAAAACGGAAACAGGCGTCTGTTCATACAGGTCTCTTTCTGAGTCCCGGTCAGACAGCAGTTCACTGTTCTGGACAGAACCTTCCTGCATATTCAGGCGCATACGATAAGGGTGACCGTAGCCTCTACGGCGACGTGGCTTGTGGTCTTTTGGCTCAGGTGGCTTCAGGCCGGTGAACTGCTCATAAATGGTTGTGTAAATATATTTGCTCATAACTACCTCCTGTTCATCCTCTCCCAGAAACGGATAAAATGTCTTTATTTGGTTGACGATGTTAGACAAACCCATTTTCGGTATGAATAGGTAACACTACTTAAAACTCTCTGAATAAACGGCAACAAACGTTAACAGTATAATGTTAGTGTCGTTAATTGTTTTGAAAAACGAAACGAAATAGAATTAACAGAAACAAAGACTAGCATTCATAAAAATAGATCGTTGCTTGATTTCATAATTTTTTTGAATTTTGGACTATTGGTAATAACTAATTTTTGCTAATCAAGGGATAGTTAATAAAATATAAGAGGATATCTTTTTTTGTTAATTCCTGTGGAAATGTGTTTATGTTTTTTTATAGCCGGTAGGTATTAACACTGATGGCAGAGTTGTCGTATATACGTTAATTTGACTGAAATTATTTCTTATTCACCGGGTTGGCCAGTTTTACACCTGCGGTATGACCACATAGATGTGATGATTTTTGTGATGATGTGTTATCGCAATGTCTGCGTCCCCGCAAGATAGGCAAACGATAAGCCGACAATGATTTACTTTCATTGATGCAGATCAAGTTGGTGTCGCCGCCAATCAATGCAGTCTGACTGACCCGGAGCAGCATCCCCAAAGAATTCTCCAACCTATCAGGAGCCTCTTAGTATGACTGTAACCACCAGCGAACTGCCAGCAGCATGGGAAGGATTCACTTCCGGCGACTGGTCTGAAAGCATCAACGTTCGTGACTTTATCCAGAAAAACTACACCCCTTACGAGGGTGACAGTTCCTTCCTGGCCGGTTCCACTGAAGCGACAGACAAACTGTGGGCTGATGTTATGGAAGGCATCAGAGAAGAGAACCGCACTCACGCCCCCCTGGATTTCGATACCGATCTGCCATCCACTATTACTTCTCACGACGCTGGCTACATCAATAAAGATCTGGAAACCATTGTTGGTCTGCAGACCGATAAGCCGCTGAAGCGTGGCATCATCGCCAACGGTGGCATTCGTATGGTTGAAACTTCCTGTGAAGTTTATGGCCGTAAACTGGATAACATGGTTAGCAAAATCTTCACTGAATATCGCAAGACGCACAACTCTGGTGTTTTCGATGTTTACACTGCGGACATTCGCAACTGTCGTAAGTCTGGCATAATTACCGGTTTGCCAGATGCTTATGGCCGTGGACGTATTATTGGTGACTACCGCCGAATCGCTCTGTACGGTATTGATCGTCTGATTGTTGACAAGAAAGCCCAGCACAAGTCTCTGGATGCGGCGCTGACTTCCGGCGAGGATCTTGAGCGTACCATCCAGCTGCGTGAAGAGGTCATGGAGCAGATCAAGGCGCTGATGCAGATCAAGGAGATGGGGGCCAAATACGGTTGCGATCTCGGTAACCCTGCTGCCTCTGCCCGTGAAGCGGTTCAGTGGACGTACTTTGGTTACCTGGCTGCGGTTAAGTCCCAGAATGGTGCGGCCATGTCTCTGGGACGTACGGCTACCTTCCTGGATATCTATATCCAGCGTGACCTGGAAGCAGGCAGAATCACTGAAACGGATGCCCAGGAACTGATCGATCACTACGTAATGAAGTTGCGTATGGTTCGCTTCCTGCGTACTCCTGAATACGATCAGCTGTTCTCTGGCGACCCGATCTGGGCTACTGAGGCTATCGGTGGTATGGGCCTTGATGGTCGTACACTGGTTACCAAAAACTCTTTCCGCCTCCTGAACACCATGTACACCATGGGACCATCACCAGAGCCAAATATCACGGTGTTGTGGTCTGAGCAGCTGCCGGTGTCTTTCAAAGAGTATTGCGCCAAAGTATCCATCGATACCAGCTCTATCCAGTACGAAAATGATGATCTGATGCGTACTGATATGAGCAGCGATGATTACGCCATCGCCTGCTGTGTGTCGCCAATGGTTGTTGGCAAGCAGATGCAGTTCTTCGGTGCCCGCGCCAACCTGGGTAAAACGCTGCTGTACGCCATCAATGGCGGTGTTGACGAGAAGCTGAAAATTCAGATTGGTCCAAAAACCGACAAGATCACGTCTGAATACCTGGATTACGACGATGTCTATGCACGTTTTGATACGCTCATGGATTGGCTGGCCAGCCAGTATGTGGCTGCCCTGAACTGTATTCATTACATGCACGACAAGTACTCTTACGAGGCCTCTCTGATGGCCCTGCATGACCGTGATGTTATTCGCACCATGGCCTGTGGTATTGCCGGATTATCCGTTGCTGCTGACTCTCTGTCGGCCATTAAATACGCCAAAGTCAAGCCGGTGCGTGATGAAGACGGCATTGCTATCGACTTCGAAATTGAAGGTGATTTTCCGAAGTTTGGTAACAACGAAGAGCGTGTAGATACGATTGCCTGTGAACTGGTTGAAACGTTCATGAAGAAAGTCGCTTCTCACACGATGTATCGCGATGCGATTCCAACTCAGTCCGTTCTGACCATTACCTCTAACGTGGTATACGGCAAGAAGACCGGTACTACGCCAGACGGACGCCGTGCAGGCCAGCCATTTGGCCCGGGTGCCAACCCAATGCATGGTCGTGACACCAGCGGTGCGGTTGCTTCCCTGAGTTCTGTTGCCAAGCTGCCATTTGCCTATGCGAAGGATGGTATTTCTTACACCTTCTCTATCGTACCAAAGGCGCTGGGCAAGGACGAAGAAAGCCAAAGCAGGAATCTGGTGGGTCTGATGGATGGCTACTTCCATCACGAGGAACATCGCGAGGGCGGTCAGCACCTGAACGTCAACGTTATGAACCGTGAAATGCTGGAAGATGCCATGGAGAACCCTGAGAAGTATCCTTCTCTGACCATTCGTGTCTCCGGTTATGCGGTGCGTTTCAACTCGCTGACACCAGAACAGCAGCGTGACGTTATCACCCGTACCTTTACTAGCTCGCTGTAATAGTAAATGTCAGGAGGCTGCCCGAGAATAGCGCCCGTAGCGAGGATGGCAGAAAATTGAGGATAAAAATTCCGTTTTGTGAGGTGAATAGCGGGGCTATTTGCCGAACAAAACGGAATTTTTAGACCAATTTGCTGCCACCGCACGACTGCATGGATGCAGGAGCTAGAGCAACGCAGGAGCAGTTGCCGCGTAGGGCAGTCTATTCTCGGACAGCCTCCTGGAATTTAACTTTAAAAAAGGTCAGCTCTGCTGGCCTTTTTTGCTTATGGTATTCAGGGTTTTTGTAAAAGACAGTGGTCTGATTTTTACAGAGACTCGTTGGGTAAATAGGAGAGTCGCCATGTCCCTTGGTCGTGTCCATTCCATGGACTCATTTGGCACGGTAGACGGACCGGGTATCCGTTTCATTGTGTTTATGCAGGGCTGTCACATGCGCTGCCGCTACTGTCACAACCGGGATACCTGGGATCTGCGTGATGGCGGTGAGGTGCTCAGTCATGAAGAAGTTCTGGACAAAATCCTCAAGGTGAAGAGCTTTCTGACCGGTGGTGTTACGGTCACTGGTGGCGAGCCGCTGCTGCAGGCTGAATTTGTTGCCGATCTGTTCAAGGGGCTTAAAGCGCACGGTATTCATACTTGCCTGGATACCAATGGATTTGCCAAACAAATCACGCCGGATATTGAACGTCTGCTGTCCTACACCGACCTTGTGCTTCTGGATATCAAGCACATGGACGAAGAGATGCATCAAAAGCTGACCTATGTCACCGGCCGGTACACCCGTAATTTTGCCATGTATTTACAGGAGCTGAGAAAGCCAACCTGGATCCGCTACGTGGTGGTGGAAGGGTTTACCGTTGATCCACTGTATGCCGCCATGCTGGCAGATATGGTGGAGAAAATGGATTGTGTTGAGAAGGTGGAAATCCTGCCTTATCACAGCCTCGGCGTGCATAAGTGGGATGCCTTCAGTGAAAGCTACGAGCTGGAAACGGTGCGCCCGCCATCCACTGAGCAGCTGGATGCGATCAAGGCTGAATTTGATCAGCGGGGAATTTCTGCGGCTTATTGATGAACTTTTTGTTGGTTTGGTTGGTCTAACGATCGTACATTTTGATTTTCGTATTTTGCCGATGAAGGTGTGTTGATATGTTGCAGCCGTTAGATGCCAGCCCTTCCATGTTAGTCTCATCTTCTGTTGGTGGGTCACCTAATGCTGAGTCTTTAGCTGAAGAGCCTCCTTTGACCCCGGTTTTGAGCAACTGGGGTAGGAAGGTTGAAAATCAAAGTGACAAATCTCTGCCTAATTTTCTTTCTCCAGCCTATGATGAGGCTATCAAGAAGCCAGCTTTGCCTTTATCGAGGAGGCTGCATAACTTCCCTGATTCTAGCTGTAGTGGCAGTCATTCACATACCTATGGGGGAGAGGTTTGTGACCAGGCCGTTAATTTTAATATGCAGCGGCGGGAGCAGAATCCCGAAATAACTGTTGATAATAAATCCTTGGATGATAGTTCCACCTGTCATTGTTGTCACTGGGGAGGGTTTAATTGTTTGCCTGCACCAATGACCATGAATCGAGAGCCAGAAGCGCAATTGCCAGGTAATTCCTCTGATGACTGTTGCGGAGATTGTGGAGATTGCGGAGATTGCGGAGATTGCGGAGATTGCGGTGGTTGCGTGATTATGTGATTGTTTCAACCACGAAGAGCACGGAGTTCACAAAGTACGAGGAAATCCTCTGTGCTCTCCGTGGTTGATTGGGGGTTAGTTAAAAATACGGTTTTCCTGTTCCTGAACCCGGATAAACGTGGTTCGCTTGGACAGTTCTTTCAGTTGCGCGGCTCCCACGTAGGTGCAGGTTGAGCGTACGCCACCGAGGATGTCCTGAACGGTTTCCAGGATCGGACCACGGTAAGGTACTTTTACGGTTTTGCCTTCCGAGGCGCGGTAGTTGGCAACGCCGCCAGCGTGCTGGTCCATGGCGGTGGTGGAACTCATGCCGTAGAACAGGCGGAATTGCCGACCATCTTCTTCTACCATTTCGCCGCCGGACTCATCGTGACCGGCAAACATACCGCCGATCATGACAAAATCAGCGCCGCTGCCAAATGCCTTGGACACGTCACCGGCACAGGTGCAGCCACCGTCGGAAATCACCTGACCACCAACGCCATGAGCCGCATCGGCACATTCAATAACAGCGGACAGCTGTGGATAGCCGACACCGGTTTTAACGCGTGTGGTACAGACGGAGCCCGGTCCGATACCCACTTTAACGATGTCGGCACCTTTCAGGATCAGTTCTTCTACCATTTCTCCGGTAACCACGTTACCGGCAATAATCACCTTGTTGGGGTGACGCTGGCGAACACGGGCAACGAACTGGACAAAATGCTCTGAGTAACCGTTGGCTACATCGATACAGATAAAGCGGAGTTTGTCGTTCAGGGACAGGATTTCAGACATTTTGTCGAAATCGTTTTCGGATGTGCCGCTGCTGACCATGATATGGTTTTCAATGCCTTCAGGGGCGTTGTCGAGGAAGGTCTGCCACTCTTCGACGGTGTAATGCTTGTGAACCGCCGTCAGCATTTTGTGTTCAGCCAGGGCGAGAGCCATGGCGAAAGTGCCGACGGTGTCCATGTTGGCAGCAATGACGGGTACGCCGGTCCATTCCTGGTCAGTGTGAACAAATCGGAAGGTGCGCTCCAGGCTTACCTGTGAACGGCTTTTCAGGGTGGAACGCTTTGGGCGGAACAAAACGTCTTTGAAACCCAGCTTGATATCAGCTTCTACACGCATAGTAACTTTTTAATCGCCATCTTGCAGTGCCCTGGCATGGTGATCCGGGAATCATACAGCAGCACTGGCAACTACGTTGGTTTGGGGAAGTTGGATGTACAAGCGGCCGGACAGCCTGGATGATCAGGGGAGACCCATCTTCGGATAAGCGAAGATTGCGCCGGACCCAAAATCTTTTTTAAGGACGAAAAAAATGGGCGTGTTTGACGCTTATACGGCTGAAGTATACCTGGGCGGTTATTGAAATGGAAGCAAGGTGGTGTTTTTGACATGCTTCCCGCTACCCGAACAAGCACAAACCGTTTCGGCTTCTTCGGGCAGCGGATACCGGGACAGCGTCGCTTTTAATCAATCAGGTTACGGATCTGGGTTTTGATCAGATCGATGGCAATCCTGTTTTTTCCGCCATGGGGAATGATCAGGTCAGCATGCTGGCGTGCAGGTTCAATAAACTGCATATACATGGGACGAACCGTTTCCAGGTATTGCTTGATAACGGAATCAACATCCCGGCCCCGACTGAGAATATCCCGCTTCATACGACGGATCAGGCACATATCCAGTGGCGTATCCATAAAGAAGCGCAGGTCAAAGGCTTCCCGGATTTCCGGGTTGGTGAAGAGGAGGATGCCTTCATAGATAACCACGCGGGCGGGGTTTACCTTGCGGGTATCTGTCCGGCGATTGTGCTGACTATAGTCGTAGAGTGGGACCTCGATTTCCTGACCATTTTTCAGCTTGATCATCTGCTCCAGCATCAGGTCATGATCCATGGACTCCGGGTGGTCATAGTTGGTACGAACCCGCTCCTCCATGCTCAAATGTGTCTGGTCTTTATAGTAGGAATCTTCTGAAATAACACACAGATGCTCTGACTGGAGCTCTTCCACCAGGGTTTCTGCCAGCAGGCTTTTGCCGGATGCGGAGGCGCCGGCAATGCCGACTAGAATGGTTTTCTGTTTCATGGGGGGAGTCCCGGTTGTTAGCGTCTGTCTACGGGGATAGGATGTCCGTTGTCGTCTATGGCGACATAGGTGAAAAAACCTTCAGTCACCTTGTGACGAGCTTCTGATTTATACGGGTGGGACATTACCCACACTTCAAGCTTAATACGCATGGAGGTGTTACCGACGCGAATGATATCAGCATAACAGCAAACCACGTCACCAACCTTCACCGGATGGATAAAGCTCATGGATTCAACGGCAACGGTAGAAATCCGGCTGTTGCAACGGTTTTTCGATGCCAGGCCACCGGCAATGTCCATCTGGGACATGATCCAGCCCCCGAAAATATCGCCATTCGGGTTGGTGTCGGCAGGCATTGCCAGTGTGCGCAGAACCAGATCACCCTGTGGTTCACTCATCAGAAAACTCCATACGGGTCGTAACTGGCGGCGAATGCTATGCCGGTGGAACAGCCTTGTAAATCCGTATTTCCATGAACGTTTGATGGAAAGTATTGGCATGGAAAACCGTGGACTATTCCTGTATAAGTAGTTAACCAAATGAAATCATATATTTCTGACTAAGTTGTCAGTCACTCCCGGCAACTGCTCCTGCGTTGCTCTAGCTCCTGCATCCATGCAGTCGTGCGGCGTTGCAACTCCGGTCACATAGCTACGGCTATGCTCCCTGCGTTGCGCCTTGCATAGCAACTGCCCACTTAGCCAGAAATATACGATTCCATTTGGCCAACTACTTAAGTTCCGGCTTTGTGAACTGTGCAACCGGCGTTGATACCTATGACATCCCCACTATCCTCACATTTAACCAATCAGGGCCAGTTAATTGTTCGTAACCAGGCGCTTTTCGAGCTTGAGCATCTGGTGATGATTGGCTTGCCAGCTGATGATCTGGCAACTCATTTGTTGAATGATGGGGTTGGCTATATCACGGCACTCACTCGTGATTTCAGTACTTATCGACGTCTGCTGCCTTGGCAGACCCTGCTGGAAGACCGCTTCTCCCTGAGTTTTGCGCCGATCCTGTCGATGGATTTTGCCCGGCCTGTTGATGGTGTTTTGCTGTTTCTCCAGAAAAGCAAACCATTAATGGACTTCTGGCTGGTGATGGTATTGAGCTTTTTGCCGGAAGGTGTGCCCATTTGGCTGGTGGGAGAGAACGATGAAGGGATCAAGTCCTGGAAAAAGCGGCTCAAGAACAGTTTTGACTATGTTAAAAGTGTCGATAATGCCCGTCATTGCGTATTGCTGGAAGCTTCAGAGCCGTTGCAAAAGCCGGAGAATTTTGCCCTTGAACCGTGGTTTGAGACGTTTTCTGTCACGGCTGGCCCGGTCAATATGGACATTACCTCATTACCCGGCGTGTTCAGCCATGGTCGTCTGGATAAGGGAACCCAGGTTCTGTTGGCAACGCTGGATAAAGTACCTTCAGGCAAGGTGCTGGATTTTGGTTGTGGCGCTGGGGTGATCTCTGCTTATATTAATACTCTGCCCGGTGAGCATGATATTACCCTGGTGGATTGTGATGCCCTGGCATTGGCCAGCAGTACCAAAACCATGAGCGACACGGGGCGTGACTCTTTTACGGTACTGCCCAGCGATGGCCTGTCAGAAGTGACAGGGCAGTTTGATCTGATTATCTCCAACCCACCGTTTCACCAGGGCGTAAAAACCCACTATGAGGTGACAAAGCAGTTTCTTTCCCAGTCACGTCAGATGCTTCGCCCGGGTGGGGAGCTTCGTATTGTTGCCAATAGTTTTCTGCGTTATCCGCCCATTATTCAGAAGGCTTTTGGCCACTGTGAGACATTACTCACCCGGGATGGATTCTCGGTTTATCGGGCGGTGAACAGATACTGAAATTGCCTTCTTTCAGTTACCTGAAAGGTTATTTACGACATTATTCTACTATAAGGTATTCATGGTTCGCCTGACCGTATTAAGATAGGCCAAGGGCTTACTTTAAGAGTGAGGCGCGACCATGCATAATAAAATTAGGCTCTTGACGAATATAAGAGTATTTTTTTCAACCAGATTAACATCCCTGACTATATTAATCTCCCAGCGTTTAATAGACATTTACCATTCACTATTTAGAGCTGTTCAAAATCACAACAATATGCCTTTGCTGGAAGCTGAATTATTACAAAAAATAATAGCATCTGATTTATCCGTTAGTCTGCCTGTAAAAATCATAAGACACTGGCCAATACATTGTTCCACATCAACTGACTAATACAAAGGTAACAGGTAATGAATAACCAGATAGCACCAACGTCAGCTGCTTATCCGAATGCCTACACTGCTGATGCCACTCAAAAAGATTTATCCGAACAACCAATCAAAAGTAAATTTCTGTCTTATCGAACAAAGGCCGAGTCAGATGTCCAGAAACTGATGAATAAAAACCAGGCAGAAACCAAGGTTCTGGAAGGCAAGATAGAAAATATGCAAAAGAAATTAACTGAATACCTACAGTATCGTGCTCATGATAAACTTTTCATTAAGCCTGACCCTGAAAAAAATCACAGCAATAGCACTGAGACAAATTCCATTGCTAACAAACCACTCACACCATTATCTGAAAACTCCACAACCACCGATGTCAACCCGGAAACCACAGGACTACCGTCTGGCTCAACCACTGACAGCACGGTCTCATCACCCATCTTATCAACTGCTGACCATACCAGTACTTTCACCCCCTCAATACCAACAAATACAACGGTTAACGACAGTTCAGCAACGGCTACAGCCCAGTCGGTAAACACAACTCAGGCGACCAACACAACAAGTCCACTTACACCGACGACTGCCCTGCAGCCACTGGGGGAGTTGCTTTCCAAGAGTGTGAAAATCACGTTAATGGCGTCGCTGAGAGACGAGCTGGTGGACTACCAACAAAACAGGCCCATAGCAACCGCCGAAAATTCCTGGGGGAATATCACCGAGATAGCTCAGCAGCCCGAAACAATCATCGGTAAACGCCCGGATGGTCCATTGCCGCACATCCGTGACAATCAGCGGCCACACCCAATGATTGCTTTGTCCGAGTTAATATCAGCTATTGAAGCAAGGGTGACAATGTATGAATTATTCAATCTGGTACTAATTGTTTCTTCCTTCACCAGGGCTATTAAAAAATCCTTTCCCGCCGTCGCCAGGGTTTATGACAATAAACTGAAACAGCTCGCTGACCAAATAAAGAGTTATCTCCCGAGCCATGAACAGGATGACACGAAAAGAAAAAGAACCAGAAGAGAACTTACAGAAGAGGAAATTAAGGGCATTAAATTTAAGTTCGAAAGACTGCTTGATGAATTTGAGGAAGAACCAATGCAGAAAGAGATGAAAAAATTCTTCGAAGGCTTCTGGCAAATGCGTGATACCTTCAACAAAGCTATGTATGAAGGTAAAAACATCACTAAGGAGCCTGAATTAAAAGAATTCGAATTCGAAGAGATGTTCGAATGGATGAAAAATAAAGAAACGATTAAGTCAGGGCTGGAAAAGTACAGCCAAGACATTGACAAGGCTATCAAAGACAAAGATTTCTACCAAGCTGGCCAAATTACCTTCAAGGTTAATATACTGTACGACAAAATACAGAATATCCTGGAAGGCTACGAATCAAACAACCCTTATCATGAATTTTTAATAGAATTCAAAGCGTTAGATGCCAGTCTGGATAAAGTGCAATCACTGGCCAAGAAGGTAGCTGCCTTGGTCGATTTGAATAAGATCTTTTGTCAAGCGATTGCTCATGATGCCCTGGCCCTGGCTTACGATAAGCAACTGGGATATTGTTTCGCGGATGTACTGTCCACAGCCATAGCAGGCCTAAATGGGAAGTTCTCAACTTCATTGACTAGTCTGGCAGAGTCAATATTGTTTGGTACCGGTTATACTCGGCTCCCAATCCAGATCAGAATGACCTTGCAGGATGTATTATATCTCAAGACTCCATCTTCACTAAAGAATCATCCAGCTTCATTGGGGCTGAATGCTGACAGCTTATATATTGCCCAAGCCTACAAAAATGCACAAATAGTGAGGGTTGCAGTAGATAAAGAGCTTGAAATCACATCGCGCGGATTCAATTCAATAAGTGATCTGATCAAGAAACTGCTTCACCAGGTTGATGTTGACAGCCTTGGTACTGAATTGGTCCAGTTTGGGGTTGCACCTAATTCTGATCATATCTGTTACTTCGCTTTTAGCAAAAGCGGCGATCGCTTAAGGCTCACAGTTCAGGATATTCAAGTCGGTGTGATAACGGTTACTGGTTATGATCTGAATCAGCTACAAAAGAACATACTAATGTTTCTAGGACGTTTTTCTGATCAACATAAGATACCACTGGCCCCCCCCAATGCAGATGCTGTCCCCATTCCAGGCACAGGGTTCTGTCCTCTTACCAAGGATATCCTGGGCCAGTTTGAAAACATTGAGTTTGAAAACCTTGAACTGATCCAGGATTCAGCACTAACTCTTAAAGATATAATGACCCACCGCCCCTACGAACTCGAAGCACTTGACAAGGAAAGAATCAACGCCCTGACGAAAAAATACCTTGAAACCGTCAAAAATGCTGCCACCGGGAAACGTCTGCACATCAACCTGAAATCCCTGTCATCATCAGAGTCAGAAACACTGGCAGAAATTAAGCAAATGCCCATGGTTTATCTGATGCGGGAAGTCCTTACCGCCCTGGAAATGTATCCGAATCCAGCTGAATACTCAACCAACATCAGGCTGATGAATGCCCACGTTGTCACCACACTGAATGACATCGCCAAACACTTGCCCTCCGCCCCGAAAAAAACCGCTGATGCCGATGCTCAATCAGTACCACAAGGTGCGGCACAGGCAACCACTAACCTGGACACCATCACTGACGGAGAGCGGTTCAAGCTGGCTGGTGAAAGAGACTTCCGCATGCTTGACCCAGAGCCGGGCGCTAGTGCCGTTGGAGCGCAGGCCGGTGCAGCCCAACCCGGCGGTGCCCATGGAGCATCCGAAAGCCAGGACAGCAGCGGTGTATCCGGTAGTACTATTGGTGGGATAATCGGTGGCGGGATCGGCGGCACTGTTGGACTAGCAGTGGTATCATTCTTAGCCAACTGCTCCGGATGCCTGTCACTACTGTCAGAAATGGCAAGGGCCACTGAGGTCGGCGAGGATGCTGCAGAAAGAATCTTTAACCGGCTATCTCAAAACGCAGGTGAGAACGCAGGTGAGGAATTCGGGGAGGAATTTGGAGAGAAAGTTGGAGAGAAAGTTGGAGAGAAAGTTGGAGAAAAAGGCGGAGAAAAAACTGGAGAAGAAGTCGGGGAAAAAACCCTTAAAGAGGTTGGAAAGAAAGCTGTCAAAGGAAAGCAGGCCGCCAGATGCACACGCTCGGTTGGCAGCTGTAAACAGGAAGACGGCGAAAATGATCCTGTTGAAACTGATGGTGAAACTGGTGGCGGTGGAGCCGGTGGTGAAGCTGGAGCAGGAGGCGCTGCAGCTGGTGGTGAAGCAGGTGGTGAAGCCGGTGGTGAAGTTGGAGGAGGCATTATAACAGGTGGTGTCGTGGTACATAAAGCAGCCAAAACACTTAAAAAGTTGTACGAGACCATAAAAAAAGCGATCGAAAAAAATCATAAAAAACACTCTGAAAAGCAAGCCTCCCAAGGCTCAGCAGCAAAACCAAACCAACCACCAATAAAAAAGGCAATCGATGCAGAGCACACCACGATACAGCCAACAACCAAGCCAGCGAGGTCATCAAGCACCGCAAACAGCAACAATATAAATGCAGGTATTGCCACTGTTCCAGACGATGCAACCAGTGTTGACCAACCAACAGAGACATTAACAACTGTAATAATTAGAGAGCCATCAACCAGCAGAGAGCCATCAACCAGTCAGACAGAAACTGCTGGCACTATCCCACAAACAGGAGACGGTGACAGTTCCCACAGCGCCGCTGATTTTGCAAGTTCAGCACCAGCGACAACACAGACTGCTGAATCAACCAACCAGCCAATAGCCACTTCAACACCTGAGGCTATCACGCAGGAAGCGAAGAAAAGTACCTCTGATATTTCAAATGGCGCAACTGCTGCGTCACCACTAACAACAACTTCAACGGCCAAAACAGAAGATCAGGCAATAGCAGGTACTACAAGTCAGACGACAATTGATAAAAAAGCGATACATCAATCGACAACCGGGCAAGCAGCACTATCATCTGAAACCACCACAACAGAAGGCAAACTTGGTATATCTGACCGCACAACAACGCCTCCATCCTCAAAAGCAATCTCAACCGCTGCACAAACCCGACAATCAAGCCAGGCGGCAACAACAACCCACGACACCACCTCTCAGGCAGTTACTTCTGGCTCCACGGATCGCTCAGCTACTTCTTCATCAATGACACCTGCAACAACAAGAATGACAACCGAACAGACAACAACGCAGCAATCAATAACCAAGGAGAAAGCACGATCAACGTCTGATACCACTAGTCAAAAAATAACTTCTGGCATTTCGGATAGCACAACGGCTGCGTCACCGCTGACAGAAACTTCAACGGCTACAGCTCCATCAACAAAATCACCAACAACCACTACAACTCAGGCGACAATTGATAAAACAGCAACACATCAATCAACAACCGGGCAAACAGCATTACCATCTGAAACCACCACAACAGAAGGCAACCTTGGTATATCTGACAGTACAACGGCGTCTCCAACCTCAAAAGCCATCTCAACTGCTGCACAAACCCGACAATCAAGCCAGGCGGCAACAACAATCCACGACACCACCTCTCAGACAGTCACTTCTGTTTCTACAGATGGCTCAGCTGCTTCTTCATCAATGACACCTGCATCAACAAGCACGACAACCGAACAGACAACAACGCAGCAATCAATAACTCAGGAAAAAGCACGATCAACGTCTGATACCACCAGCCAAACAATGACCTCTGGCATTTCGGATAGCACAACGGCTGTTGCACCGCTGACAGAAACTTCAACAGCCACAGGAACAGCTCCATCTACAAAATCACCGACAGCCACTACAACTCAGGCAACAGTTGATAAAACAGCGATACACCAATCAACAACCGGGAAAACAGCATTTTCATCTGAAATCACTACAACAGAAGGCAACCCTGGTATATCTGACAGCACAACAGCGCCTCCTGCCTCAAAAGCCATCTCAACCGCTGCACAAACCAGGCAATCAAGCCAGACTGCAACAACAATCCACGACACCACCCCTCAGGCAGTTACTTCTGGTTCCACAGATAGCTCAGCTGCTTCTTCATCAATGACACCTGCATCAACAAGCACTACAACCGAACAGACAACAACGCAACAATCAACAACCCAGGAGAAAGCACGATCAACGTCTGATACCACCAGTCAAACAATGACTTCTGGCATTTCGGATAGCACAACGGCTGCTTCACCACTGGCAGAAACTTTAACGGCCACAGCTCCATCAACAAAATCACCAACAGCCACTACAACTCAGACAACAATTGATAAAAAAGCAATACATCAATCAACAACCGGGCAAACAGCATTTTCATCTGAAATCACTACAACAGAAGGCAACCCTGGTATATCTGACAGCACAACAGCGCCTCCAACCTCAAAAGCCATCTCAACCGCTGCACAAACCCGACAATCAAGCCAGGCGGCAACAACAATCCACGACACCACCTCTCGGGCAGTTACTTCTGGTTCTACAGATGGCTCAGTTGCTTCTCCATCAATGGCACCTGCATCAACAGGCACGACAACCGAACAGACAACAACGCAACAATCAATAACCCAAGAAAAAGCACGATCAACGACTGATACCGCCAGTCAACAAATAACTTCTGGCATTTCGGATAGCACAACGGCTGCTGCACCGATGACAGAAACTTCAACGGCCACAGGAACAGCTCCATCAACAAAATCACGGACAGCCACTACAACTCAGGCAACAGTTGATAAAACAGCGATACGCCAATCAACAACCGGGCAAACAGCATTACCACCTGAAACCACCATAACAGAAGGCAACCCTGGTATATCTGACAGCACAACAGCGCCTCCAACCTCAAAAGCCATCTCAACCGCTGCACAAACCAGGCAATCAAGCCAGACTGCAACAACAATCCACGACACCACCTCTCAGGCAGTCACTTCTGGTTTCACGGATGGCTCAGTCGCTTCTTCATCAATGGCTCCTGCATCAACAGGCACGACAACCGAGCAGACAACAACGCAACAACCAATAACTCAGGAAAAAGCACGACCAAAGTCTGATACCACCAGTCAAACAATGACTTCTGGCATTTCGGATAGCACAACGGCTGCTGCACCGCTGACAGAAACTTCAACAACCACAGGAACAACTCCATCAACAAAATCACCAACAGACACTACAACTCAGGCGACCATTGATAAAACAGCAACACATCAATCAACAACCGGGCAAGCAGCACTATCATCTGAAACTACTGCAACAGAAGGCAACCCTGGTATATCTGACAGCACAACAGCGCCTCCAACCTCAAAAGCAATCTCAACCGCTGCACAAACCCGACAATCAAGCCAGACTGCAACAACAATCCACGACACCACCTCTCAGGCAGTCACTTCTGGTTTCACGGATGGCTCAGTTGCTTCTCCATCAATGGCACCTGCATCAACAGGCACGACAACCGAACAGACAACAACGCAACAATCAATAACCCAAGAAAAAGCACGATCAACGACTGATACCGCCAGTCAACAAATAACTTCTGGCATTTCGGATAGCACAACGGCTGCTGCACCGATGACAGAAACTTCAACGGCCACAGGAACAGCTCCATCAACAAAATCACGGACAGCCACTACAACTCAGGCAACAGTTGATAAAACAGTGATACACCAATCAACAACCGGGCAAACAGCATTACCACCTGAAACCACCATAACAGAAGGCAACCCTGGTATATTTGACAGCACAACAGCGCCTCCAACCTCAAAAGCCATCTCAACCGCTGCACAAACCAGGCAATCAAGCCAGACTGCAACAACAATCCACGACACCACCTCTCAGGCAGTCACTTCTGGTTTCACGGATGGCTCAGTCGCTTCTTCATCAATGGCTCCTGCATCAAGAGGCAGGACAACCGAGCAGACAACAACGCAACAACCAATAACTCAGGAAAAAGTACGACCAAAGTCTGATATCACCAGTCAAAAAATAACTTCTTCCATTTCGGATAGCACAACGGCTGCTGCACCGATGACAGAAACTTTAACAGCCCAAGGAACAGCTCCATCTATAAAATCACCAACAGCCACTATAACTCAGGCGACAATTGATAAAACAGCGATACACCAATCAACAACCGGGCAAACAGCATTACCATCTGAAACCACCGCAACAGAAGGCGACCCTGGTATATTTGACAGCACAACAGCACCTCCATCTTCAAAAGCAATATCAACCGCTGCACAAACCAGACAATCAAGCCAGACTGCAACAACAATCCACGACACCACCACTCAGACAGTTCCTTCTGGTTCTACAGATGGCTCAGCTGAGTCTTCATCAATGACACCTGCATCAACAGGCACGACTACCGAACAGTCAACAACGCAACAATCAATAACCCAGCAGAAAGCACGATCAACGTCTGATACCGCCAGTCAAAAAATAACTTCTGGTATTTCGGATAGCACAACGGCTGCGTCACCGCTGACAGAAACTTCAACGGCCACAGCTCCATCAACAAAATCACCAACAGCCACTACAACTCAGACAAAAATTGATAAAACAGCAATACATCAAGCAACAACCGGGCAAACAGCATTACCATCTGAAACCGCCACAACAGAAGGCGACCCTGGTATATCTAAAACCACAGCAGCGCCTCCATCTTCAAAAGCAAAATCAACCGCTGCACAAACCAGGCAATCAAGCCAGACGACAACCACAATCCACGACATCACCACTCAGACAGTGACTTCTGGTTCCAGAGATAGCTCAGCTACTTCTTCCTCATCAATGACGCCTGCATCAACAGGCACGGCAGTCGAAAAGACAACAACCACAACCACCACAACAACAACACCTGACAGCACACCGCAAGAGAAGACCTCCAGTATTTCCAATCGTACAAACCCGACCGAAAACACAACGGCCACGGCAACAACAAATGCTACGCCTTTGCCAAAGACGGAATCTGATAACAACCAACGACTGCGGCGATTCATCAAATCATTCACAGACAAATGCAAAACGATCCATTTACGATTCAATAAAGACATGGCCAAAATCTATGCCGATACCCGCAACAAGGTTCGCCAGGCACCAGCAACCGAGGGGCAACCATTAGACAGTTTGGAAAAAGAGATTCTTCCGGGGGGGTCATTGCACCAACTGAATAAACAATTCAGCAACAAGTTCCTGGATATTTATAAAAATGCTCACCGGTTTATGAAGCATCTGACCCCGGCTGCAATCAGTGAAAAAAATCAACGTACTGCCCAGTCCATCATCAGCGCCAGGGTCATTTCCGAGTTCCAGACAATGTATGCCACGTTCAGCAATATACGCCTGCAGATGCTGTCAGACCTGGGCTGTAGCAACCAACAACCTCTGGACCGTGCCGCCATCATACGACTTTCGTCTGGTGTTTATACCCCTCCTGCAACGGCCTCCGTGAACACAGATCATCTGCTCAAAGCCATAGAGGAGCAACCACAGTCAGCCAATTCTGACGGCTTTGATCGTTTTTTGAACGACCTGAGCCAAATTCTGCATGGAAAAACTGGCCAGAAACAGCAGACGACGCCGGAAACCGGGAACTCCCGACCACAGGAAAAACCTGAGTCAACGGAAAAAGTGAACAGTGATATCATTGCCCGGCAACACAGGCCCCACAACCAACAGTTATTAATCCGTATCTTGCAACAGGAGCAAGCCCTGTTTCTTGAGAATATCCAGCAACCCGACATAAATCCTGTCAGGAAACTGAAGGGTAATACCGCTCCAACTCCCCCATCCCATGGCATGACCAGTGTCCAGCCTGATCCGGGCAAGACCGGCACACCATTGGCCATAGCCAGTACACCCAGCAACAATGGCCAAACTGCCACGAGTGCCATAACACCGACGAACTATTCAATCACCGACAACCTGACACTGGCTAACATGCTGGCTGCAAAAATCAGCGATCGTCCCATACACCTGAACCACACCATGGCACCAGGAACCCCAGGAAAGAACGCCTCCCCACTTGACCAGTCACCGGGTATGCAGCTGCTGACTAACAGCCTGGCTCTGGCCAGACAACTGCGGACAGAACTCATGGCCCTGGCCAACGATCTGGCCACCCAGGATAAAGATGTCAGTACACACTGGGACCAGGACGATCTGATTAACCTGGCCATTATCCAGACCCTGCCTGAAGCATCCGCTGGCAAGGCAACGGAAAACTTTCTATCAAGCGTTCTCACCTCAACGACATTGGGCATACAACACCAGAAACCTGACAATATATTCCGGGCTGACGGCTCCCTGCGCGGCACTAGCCAGGCACCTGGCACACCACTTTTCTATGATCCATCAACGGGCCAAACCATCGACCACGGTGCAACCAGGCAACTGGCGAGTGTCATGTTAAAGGCTATGGCTGCAAGCCGACTGGCTGAACAGACAACAAATGACGATATACCACAACATCTGTCCAAAAAGATTATTGACCAGGTAGCACAACTGAAGAATCACCGGCCGAAGAGGTGGGCCAATCGATTAAGCCAATTGCTTGGGCTGGAGCAAGGTTCACAGGCCAGCACCAGGGCCTCACTGGCCACACGTTTCAAACAGCGACTGTCGTTTAGTAAAAGTATCAAGATCACACCACCTACCGACATGCCACTGGTCAAAGGTCTGGCCTCCGGTCGTTACAATCAAACCCAGTCCCGCTTTATGAAACTGGCATCGGCCAGGCAACTGGAGCTGCTGAAATCGCTAGCCAGTCAACCCGACTATCTGGGCCTTGACCATTTTTCTGCCCCCCTGGCCCGGTTGGAGGCCGATGTTGCCGTCGCTACACAGACACCATCGCCTATCCCGGCAGGCTCGGATCAATCGTCGGACAGGCAGCCCCCCGATTGGCAAACCTTCCAACTTGATCAGAGAGCCTGGCAACTGTTTACCCATCTGTATAACGCCCGGTTTGAGGCACCGGCAGAAGCCATGGAACGGATAAAAACAGCAGAACTGATCCAGCGCCAGGGCATTGAGCCTCATCCGGATGAGGCCCAGCGTCTCAATCAGCTGGTGATAACACTATTGCCAGTGCGCACCAGTGCCAGTGACCGGGCCCAACTGATCAACACCAGGGGCAAAGCACTGCCAGGGCCAGTGAAACTGCACCAGTTCAACCGGCAACGCATCGGGGAAATTCTCAGCAGCTACGCAACCATCAAGTCACAGGTCAGCAACCAATTCCCGCAGGTATTTGGCGATCGGGTCAGTGATGCCCGATTAAAGGATGAACTGGTCTCCCAGATAGCAAGGGCGAGTTTGCAGGAGCTTAAGGGCAAAACGACAGCCGGTCAGTGGCAACAGGCAGTTATGCGGCAAATGATCAGTGAGTTTGCTGATTTCCGTAGCGACCAGGCTGAAGCCAGCTGAAAAAACAGTCAGGCTCTTTTCGTATTGCAGACTGCTGATTTCATAAATCAGGTTGGAATCCTCCTGTGGCAGGGCTTGGCAATAGCCAGCAGTTTCCTGAAGGCATTGTATATCATGGCCTTTGGCCAATTTTCATTGCAGAACAGTCTGTAACCCGAAAAGCGGCAAAAAAGAAATTGGCTAATAGATAAACGACGATGTAATTTTTATACCCTAAAATAAAATGAACTCGGAAATTTTACGCCAATAAATAAGGTAGACGGATTAAAACGCACCTTTTTTTGCTAATTTTAATTAGTTTTACCACCATTCAAGTATAAAGATAATACGACAATTCTAGCGTATGCATCGCGTCCAATAAAAAAACATTACCTGGGAACTTTTATGTCACTGCATTGACGAACAAGGGAGTACGCCGCAATTTTTTGTGCACTTTCTAATGTACTGTCATGCACTACTACATCATTTCAAGGAGATTGAGGTGTACCAACTCCGTTCATCCTGAGCGGAGTCGAAGGGTGTTGACACGATCTATCATGGCCCGGAGTTTGCGTCCTTCGATGCTTCGACAAGCTCAGTACTCAGGACGAACGAAGTGCAGAGGCTTGTGATAACGACAACCCGTCAAACTCATTGAAACCATGTACTACAACATCAGGAGTCCTGTTTATGATTCAGCAACCCATTCAGCAATCAATTCAGCAACCAATTTGCGACAGCGCTTCCCAGTGTTCAGGGAATGGTGCCGAATATTCCTGGCTCGGCCATGGCGTTGCTATTTCTAAAGCATTTGTGAAATCATTGATTCCAATGGAAGACCCTTGCCTCAGTTTCAATTCCCGCAAAGCAGTGAAAGATCTTTTGCGACTGGCCACAACAACTATCGTGCCGTCGAGTTCCATCCTTTTCATGGCGAAAGATATGGCCAATGCCTGGTCCGGGAGCGGTTTGCCCGGGCCGGATGCAAAACCGGAATTACCACAGACATCAAAAGAAACCCGGGGAGAGGCTCAGGAAAAAGAAACCGGCTCGAAAGACGTACCCCTTCAACAGCCATCCACGGCCCGCTATCAAGGGAGTCAGGGAACCAAAGGGCTACTTGCCCTTGGCACGCTGGCCAGCTCTTTTCAGTATGCCAATTCGAATGACAGTGCCGGTGATTCAATTCCCATAAAGGATGCAGAAACCCTGGGCATGATTGGTAATGGCCTTCCACTGCATGGTATATACCATCAAACGGCGGATATAGATGTCCCTCAAGGTTTTCAAGCCATTGGTCGTGAAAAAAATCTTCCATTCACCGGTAACTACGATGGGGGGTGCAATACCATCAAAGGCCTGAGTGACTGTCTTGTTTACGTTCTGGAAGGCAACATCAGTAACCTTGGCTTTACCGATGGCGAGATAAATCGAAGGGAAGCTGGGATAGCAGCCTGTTATGTCGAGAAGAAAGGCATTGTCAATGATATATGGGCCAAAAATATTCATATTAAGGCCTTGTCTTTTAAAGATGATGACGCCGGCATCGGGGTGGGGGTGGTTAGAGAAGGAGGATGTGTTGCCAATATCACGGCGGTGGGTTGCTCGGTCACAAGCAAATATGACAACTCAAACGTCGGCATCGGGGGTGGGAGGGTGGACAAAGGAGGAACCGTTTACAATACCACGGCAATGAATTGCACGGTCAAAAGCTATGGATATAAGTCAAACGCCGGCATCGGGGGGGGGAGGGTAGCAGGAAAGGTTGAACACACCACGGCGGTGGACTGCACGGTCGAAACCACCCATATAGCTAACGCCGGCATCGGGGGGGGGCAAGTTGATAAAGGAGGAAGTGTTTCCGATACCACGGCGGTGGACAGCGATGTCAGAGCCAGGGGTTATTTTGGACTTGCCGACATCGGGGGGGGGCTAATTTATAATAGACGAAGCGTTTCCGATACCACGGCGGTGGACAGTAAGGTCAATGGCGCACCACAGAATTATTCCCCTATCTCTGATTATCATCTTCGTTGCCAAAATGCAGACCCACGAGTGTTAACAGCCAATTGCTCTATCAGAACTGAATTTCAGGATTCGGGTTTTACGTATAATGATGCTTGCCCGGGAAATGGCACTACAGCGTCAACAGACGCTACAGTATCAACAACCGCTTCGGCGTCAACAGCCGCTAAAGAGTCAACACCCACCACAGCATCAACAGCCGCTACAGCATCAACACCCATAAAGATTAATGATACAGAAACCCTGGGCAAGATTGGCCGACATCCCGACTATCCACTAGACGGTACCTATCAACAGACAGCAGATATTGTTGTCACTAAAGACTATCAATCCATTGGCAATGCTACCCATCCATTCACCGGGGAGTACGATGGGCAGCGCCGTACCATCAGCGGCCTGTCTGACTGTTTAGTTGATACTCTGAAACAAGGCAACATCAGTCGCCTTGGCTTTACTGATACCCATATAAATTCAACGAAGACGACCGGGGTGGCAGCCTGTACTGCGAATGGCACAGTCAGTGATATCTGGGCCGAAAATGTGCATATTTCCACCTCGGGTGACAATGCATACGCCGGCATTGGGGCGGGTTTGGTTGGTGGTGGAGGAATGGTTACCAACACCACGGCGGTGAACAGCACGGTCGAAACCTCGGGTGAAAATGCACTCGCCGGCATCGGGGGAGGGGGCGTTTTTGGAACGGTTGCCAACACCTCGGCAGTGAACAGCAGGGTCGAAACCTCGGGTGAAAATGCACACGCCGGCATCGGGGGGGGGAGCGTTTTTGGAACGGTTGCCAACACCACGGCAGTGAACAGCAGGGTCGAAACCTCGGGTACAAATGCACTCGCCGGCATCGGGGGAGGGATTGTTTGGGACGAAGGAACGGTAGCCAACACCACGGCGGTGAACAGCACGGTCGAAACCTCGGGTGAAAATGCACTCGCCGGCATCGGGGGGGGGATTGTTTGGGTCGAAGGAACGGTTGCCAACACCACGGCGGTGAACAGCACGGTCGAAACCTCGGGTACAAATGCAGACGCCGGCATCGGGGGTGGAGACGTTAGAGGAACGGTTGCCCACACCAAGGCGGTGAACAGCACGGTCAAAACCTCGGGTACAGCTGCAGACGCCGGCATCGGGGGGGGGGACGTTTCAGGAACGGTTGCCAACACCACGGCGGTGATGAACAGCACGGTCGAAACCTCGGGTACCCTGGCACACGCCGGCATCGGGGGGGGGATTGTTTGGGTCGAAGGAACGGTTGCCAACACCATGGCGGTGAACAGCACGGTCGAAACCTCGGGTGAAAATGCACACGCCGGCATCGGGGGGGGAGCGTTTTTGGAACGGTTGCCAACACCACGG